>DASVYO010000077.1:0-28621 GCA_036392135.1 Solirubrobacteraceae bacterium | reverse complement strand
GTCAGCAACGGACCCAGAGCACCGTGCCTTGATACCCACCGGCGATCGGGAACTTGACCGTCTCCACCGTTTTGACCCGTACGGCGTGGTAGTAAGGGACGCAGGACGGACGGTCCGAACCCTCGTTAACCGTGCCATTCGCGTCGACCCAGGGCATGCCGCTCCCGGGGTAGGAATAGGCGAAACCCCTGGGCTGGTGATTTAGGGGTTGGTTTGTGCCGAGGTACGCCGTACCACCCGTTGGCGTCGCGTACACGAGTCCAGGCCCGACGGTGAACACCGAGCCCCGGTTGTCACTGCCGATGACGTATCCGAGCGTGCCGACGGCAACCAGGAGAGCAGCCACGCCTACCACGAGTGCGTTTCTCGACACGGGCTGACGAGACATCGAGACGGATCGTATCTTCACCCGTAGTCCCCCCGATCGTCCCTCGGTCAGGGCCCAGACGCGTGGCGCCGGATGAGACGCCGGGCTCGCTCAGCTTCGGGTGCCGACGATCAGCCGCTCGCGGTCGAAGAGCATCGAGACAAGCCGCCAGGCGACGCGGTTGGCGAGCAGCAGGGCGATCCCCAGGACGAGGGCCAGCCTGAGGCTCGGATGCAGCACGTCGAAGGCGATGAGCGTCGTGACGGCGATCGTGGGGAGGCTGGCCAGAACGCTGAGCTGCTGAGCGACGCGGATGTCCGTCGCGCGCGTGGAGATCGCCATGGCGATCCAGATCGACCAGGTGGCGATGAGCGGCGTGAAGATCACCTGGGCGAGGACGTCGGAGCCGCGAATGAGCGCCGAGGACACGCCGGGGTGGGCGAAGATGGCGACGACGGCGAGGAAGACGGCGAAGATGAGGTACGCGAGCACGACCGCGGGAACGAGCACGGCCAGCGCCTTGCCGAGGATCAGCTCCTCGCGCCGCAGCGGCGTCGTGAGCACGGGCTCGAGCGTGCCCTGCTGGCGCTCGCCGACGACGGCGTAAGCCGCGAGCATGGCGGGGACCAGCCCAGGGATGGCGAGCATGTAGAGGAGCTCGTGGTGGTGGCGGATCGACACGGCGGCGGCCGAGGACGCCGTCAGCGCAGAGACCACGGGCTGGACGAGGAAGATCAGCGGGATGATCGACATCGTCACGATGATCGAGCCCGTGCGCCGGTACATCTGGAGCTCCTTGGCGATGATCGCCCTGATCCGCCTGCGGCTCAGCCGTCTCACCGTCGTTGCGCCTCTGGATCTTCGTCGATGAGCTCGAGGTAGACATCCTCGAGCGAGTGGTAGGACTCGCTGATCGACAGCACGTCGGCCCCCGCCGCCACGAGGGCGCGAGTGATCGCGGGCGCGGCGGCCTCGGCGTCCGAAACGGACACGAGATAACTGCCCTCGGCGTCGCCGCTCCAGCGCTCGACCGCTGGAAGGTCGGCGAAGACACGCTCCGGATCGGGAAGGGCCGTCCGGGTTCGGATCGTCAGCGACTTCGCAAATAGCCGATCGCGCAGCTCGGCGGGCTGACCGATGGTTTGCAGCCGGGTGTTGAGGATCGCGACCCGATCGCACAGGCGCTCGGCCTCCTCGAGGCGATGAGTCGTCAGGAAGATTGTGACCCCGCTGCGGCCGAGCCCGGCGATCAGTTCGTGGACATCGCGGCTGGCCGCTGGATCCAGGCCGGAGGTGGGCTCGTCCAGGAACAGGACCTCGGGCTCGCTCAGCAGTGCCCGTGCCAGCGCGACCCGCTGACGCAGCCCCTTGGACAGCGTGCCGCACAGGTCGTCGGCGCGGTCAGTCAGCCTGACCGACCGCAGCGCCTCCTGGATCCGCTCGCGGGGAGCGGCCACCTCGTAGAGATCGGCGAAGCACGTGAGGTTCTCCGCCACGCTCAGACGGTCGTAGAGGCCGGGGCTTTCGGGCATGATCGCGATGCGGCGACGAATCTCGACCCCGTTGTCGGGCGTGAGCCCGATCCCGGCGACGGTGGCCGTGCCCGCGCTCGGCGCGATCAGCGTGCCCAGGGTCCGGACGGTGGTCGTCTTGCCCGCACCGTTGGGGCCGAGGAAGCCGAACACTTCGCCGTAGGCGATCTCGAACGTGACGTCCTCGAACGCGATCCGCTCGCCGAAGCGCTTGGTCAGGCCGGACACCGCGAGCGCAGGCGCCCCGCCGTCGCGCGCGTCAGCACGCATCGAAGCCGGGCTCGCGGGGGCTGACAAGCACGACATCGCCGGAGACCATGACGACATGATGCAGCACTGCGGGCCGGGCAGCCCGGGGAGTTGAGGGTGGCTCTGGGCTGGTGCGGGCCCGGGTTGTGGTGGCTGACATATTCGGCGGATGGCCTCTCCCCAGACCCTGAGCTTGGCTGACCGACGGCTCGTTGCGGTGTGGGCGTCGGACTGCGCTGAGCGCGCGCTGGGGCTGTTTGAGGCGGAGGCTCCGGAGGACCACCGTCCTCGTGACGCCATTGCTCGAGCGCGGTCCTTCGCGCGTGGTGAGCTGGATGTCGCCGACGAGATCCGCCGTCGGTTCAGGAGTGGTGGCGCCGCTCGCGCGGTGAGGTCCCCCGCGGCCGTCGCCGCAGCCCGCGCAGCAGGGCAGGCCGCCGCCGTTTCTCACATGGGAGCGCATGCCCTTGGTGCGGCTGCGTATGCCGCCAGGGCGGTGGACCTGTCCGCTGGAGACCGGGCCGATGCCGTGGCTGAGGAGATCCGCTGGCAGCTTGAACACATGTCCGCGCCGGCCAGAGCCGCGCTTCAACGGTTGCCGGCGGTCGGAGAGAATCGGTCCGGTCCGCTCGGTCCAGGTTTACTGGCCTCCGGGCTTCTCGGGACGATCATCCGGGAGTTGCAGGTCGGCCTGTCCGAGCAGTAGCCGGCCGAGCGCGGTTTTGGCGGGTGCGATCTTGAAGCCTCCTTGACATCCGCGTTCGCTGTGAGGATCGTCTCTCCTCGAGGCGAATGGTCCTTCCGACCCAACCCTTCCGCGACGAGCACGCCGAGCTCCTCGGCCACATCGAACACATCCGGCAGGCCGCGCGCGAGCTGACCACACTCTCGCCGGAGGAACGCCAGGTCCTCGTGGACCGGATCCTCGATTTTCTACGACAGACGCTTCTCCCGCATGCCGAAGCCGAGGAACGTGTGCTCTATCCCGAATGGGCGCGACTGGTGGGGTCGCCGGACGCGGCCGAACCGATGATTCATGACCACCAGGCGATCCTGGCGCGTACCAACGAGCTCGCGCACACGGATCCCGGCGACATCGACCAGCTCCAGGAGCTCCTCTACGGCCTGTATGCGCTCATCAGCGTCCACTTCCGCAAGGAGGAGGAGATCCAGCTGCCCGCCCTCGACGCCGACCCTGAGACCGCAGAGCGCATCCTCCAGAAGATGGGGACGCACACCCATCCCGGGCACTGAATCACTCCTGGTTCCCCTTCCGGGCGGCGATCGGCGATCAGCTTCCTGGTTTGCGGTTCTCGCCCCCGTGCTTCAGACGGCGGCATGGCCCACGTGTCCTTCGACGCGGTGCCCTGACCGTGCGCGACCGGCCGCCTCAAGCAGGGTGGTGCGAGTGCGGTCGTAGAGCGCCGCCGCCTCCTCATGGCTACCCGCGATCGCGGTGAGGCCAGCGCGGCCCAGCGCATCGAGCGAGCTGAGCATGTGGAATACGACCCCCTGGCGCCGCAGCCTGTCGAAGCGCAGATCGCTGCGGCGAGTCAGCGCAAGCAGGCCGTCCCGACCGAGTACGCGGAGTTCGGGAGACTCAAGGTGGTCGGTCGCCAGGTAGTGCTTGACCTCGCCAGTGGGCGTGAGGAAGCGGGCGCCGGCGGCGTCATAGCTGCCCCCGGTCAGACGGACGAGCGTTTCGTAGGGATGGGTCGTCCCGCCCTTGCGCAGGTTCAGCTCGATCGCGTACGGCTCCCACCCGGACGAGCTCCGAGCGACCACGAAGTCGATCGCGCACCGGCCGATCACTCCCGCGCTGACGAGATGCTCCCCGATACGACCGGCCAGCTGACTGATGGCGGCCGCATATGACGGCTCCGCGGGGAATCGGCAGCCCAGGTAGCTCTGCCCGCTCGGGCCGCCGAGGATCTGGTCGTGCGTCGAGAGCAGCTGGAGCTCACCGGCAGGAGTGATCTGGAGCTGCACGCTCGGGCTGCGCAGCTCGGTCGCGGTGATCCACTCCTCAACCACGCCCCCCATCTGGCTCAGCTTGGTCAGGAACGCCGCGGGGGTCACGCCGGCGGCCTCCGGCGCGAGACGGCCGATCCGCTGGGCCACGGCGTCGGCCTCGTCGGGCGACCCGGGCTCGGGCAGGTGCTCGAGGTCGATCAGCGCGTTGCCCTCGCCGGAGACGCCCTGGTTGAGCTTCATGACGACACGGTTGAGGGCAGGCTTCGAGCGGCGCAATTCCATGATCGCTTCGAGCGCGCCGGCGACGCTCGTGATGCCCTCGCGTCCGATCGGATGTGGCACCCCGGCACGGGCGAACAGCCCGCGGCAACCGCTCTTGGTCCCCAGGTGGCTGAGCCCAGGGTCGGCGCCGTACATGGGGATCCCCAGCGCAATCGCCACGTCTCGCTCGAGCTCGGTGGTGTTGTACGGAACCAGGTAGGACGCATCGGTGCCAGAGATGCCCCGGCGGATCCGTTCAAGCACGTGCGGACGCTCCACCAGCTTCTGACTCAGCGGCCTCGCGGTCCCGTCGCCCAACGCTACGAGACTCAGCCGGGAGCGAGCGTCGCGCCGGACCCGGCGCGGGAGCAGGGACAGGTAGTAGTCGATGATCGGTGGGGCGATCGGAGCGGATGTGACATAGGTCATGCGCAGCGCCGGGTCAGCCAGTTCGAGCAGTGAGCAGAGCAGCCGCTCCTCGTAGGCCTGGGTCTCGGTGGGCGGCTCGGACCACTTGTCGACCGTACGGGAGGGCACGATCACCAGCGCGCGCGGCCGTCCCGCGCGGGCGGCTGCCTCCACAGCGGCCATTCGTCGCTGGAGGGCGTCGAACCGCGATGAAGCGTCGAGTGTCGCCGGCCGGAGCGTCGTGTTCTCGCCGGTGATCAGCCGCAGCGGCGGCCGACGGATGATCGGAGGCCGGTCCGAGCGGATCGCGCCGTTGGGCCTCCGGTGATTCTCCGCGGTCGGCCAGCACTCCCCGGAGGGGTGAGCGGTGACGCTGGCCAGCGGACGCACCGTCGGGTAGGCGAAGCGGCGCTGAGCGGTGGCGGCATCGAGCGACCGCGGGGAGAATTTGGACTGGAGGGCGGCTGGGGTACTCATCGAGGGCTCCTTCGCGGGCTCGTCAGCAACGCAGCCAATATCCCGGTGAGACGGTCGCTCTCCCAGCCCCCCAAGGGTGTGCCGATCACACCTCGGCCAATGTCGGCTGTCGGTGTTGCCGGCGGGCGACGTGGGGGGCTAAGATCCGGGTTGGCAAGCACGCGACCGGGGGGTTTGACCGTGCGACGGGGTTCGTGGCGAGCTTCGGGAGCACGTAGGGAAGGGCCGCAAGGTGTGGAGAGCGACACCTTGGGGTGGCTGACAGCCCGGTCGGTCGGCTCGACACTGCCGCCGTGTACCCGTCGCGATCGGGATTGGCCGTGGAGGCCTCGCAGCCTGTAGCCACGCTCCCCGCTGCGGGGGCGAGGACGCCCGCGGCCCGGGCGGTGGAACGGCTGCGGGTACGGGTGGCGACCACGCCGGGCCGGCTGGTGCTGATCTCGGTGCTGCTGGTGGTGGGGGCGGTCGCGTTCGGAGTGAGCGCAACGCTGGCGGAGCGCTCTCGAGCGCAGGCGGCCCAGGCGGTTCGCACGCAGACCGAGCCGCTGCTCGTCCAGGCCGTGAAGCTGTACACGGCGCTGTCGGACGCCAACGCGACCGCGACCACCACCTTCCTGACCGGCGGTTTGGAGCCGCCGGCCCTACGGGCTCGCTACCGGGGCGATCTCCGGTTGGCGAGCGATGCGCTGGCGGGACTGACGCGCGAGGTGGGCTCCTCGCCGGCGGCGCGGGCCGCGGTGGTGGCGATCGGCGAGCAGCTGCCGGCCTATAGCGGTTTGGTGGAAGCGGCCCGGGCGAACAACCGACAGGGCTTTCCCGTGGGGGCGGCCTACCTGCGCAAGGCCTCGACGGTTCTCACCGGCACGGTGCTGGCGGAAGCGGATCGGCTGTACGAGATCGAGGCGGATCGTCTGAGCGGCGACTACGCCACCGGCACGGCGTCGGCGTCGCTGATCGCCCTTGTGGCGCTGGTTGTCGTGGCGCTCGCCATGTTGGCGGTGGCACAGCTGTACCTGGCGCGGATCAGCCGACGCATCCTCAACCTGCCGATGCTGGGCGCGACGGTGATCCTGGCCGGGGTCTCGATCTGGGCGGTGGTCGGGCTGGCGGGCGAGCAGGCTGCGCTGCTAAGGGCGCAGCGCAGGGGCTCGGACCCGGTTGAGCTGCTGTCGGCAACGCGCGTGCTGCTGTCTCGCGCGCAGAGCGATGAGAGTCTCACGCTGGTCAATCGAGGAAGCGACGAGACCGACCCGCTCGACTTCGCCCACGTGATGCGGTTGCTGGCTCCGCCGGCCGGGCTCATCGGTCAGGTGCAGATGCTCGGCCGGCGGACGGGAACCGGTCTCGATGCCCCCGAGCTGGCCCGCGACTTCGCCGCCTACCGGTCGCAGACCGACCGGATCAGCGCACTGGAGGGCAGCGCGGGGATCGGGGATGCGGTGAGGCTTGCCACTTCGGCGGACTCGAACGCGACCGCGCAACGGCTGGGCGCGGACCTCACCCGCCAGATCGGGGCGGCCCAGCGGCGGTTCGCGAGCGCCGCCGCTGACGCGACCGCGTCGCTGGCCGGCCTGTCGATCGCGCTTCCGGCGCTGACCGTGCTGGCGGCTGGCCTGGCACTGGTGGGGATTCGACAGCGGTTGAGCGAGTACCGATGAGACGCGCGCCGGTCTCGATCGTAGCCGTGCTGGCCGGAGCGGCGCTCGCCGGTTGCGGCGCCGGCTCTGACCGCGCGGAGCGCGCTGCGCTGGCGGCGCTGAACACGCCGCCCGCTCAGGCTCCAGCCTCGAAGCCGTCCTCGCCGCCGCCGCGCTGCAGTCACCCCTACGCCAGCCTGCGGCCCCCGGCCGTGATGCCCGCGCCGGGCGCGATGCCCGCCGGCAGCCTGATGGCCAGGATCAGACGGCGCGGCTTCCTGATCGCCGGGGTGGATCAGAACACGCAGCTGTTCGCGTACTTCAACCCGCTGCACGGGCAGCTCGAGGGATTCGAGATCGACCTGCTGAGGCAGCTGGCCGGGAGGATCTTCGGCGATCCGCACGACGTGCGGTTCGTGGCGCTCACCACCTCGGAGCGAATCTCGGCCGTGCAGAGCGGCAAGGTGGACGTGGTGGCGGATGCGGTGACGATCACCTGCGAGCGCCGCCGGCAGGTTGACTTCTCGACCGTCTACTACAACGCTGGGCAGAAGCTGCTGGTCCCGTCCAACTCGTCCGCGCGCAGCGTCGCCGACCTGGCCGGCAAGAAGGTCTGCGCAACCCAGGGGTCGACCACGATCAAGACACTCGAGCGTCTTCGTCCCCGCGTCGTGCCCTACCCGGTGGCGCAGCGCACCGACTGCCTGGTGGCCTTGCAGGAGGGGTTGGTGGACGCGATCTCCAGCGATGACGCGATCCTGCTCGGCTTCAAGGCCCAGGACCCGTACACGAAGATCATCGGGCCGAGCCTCGCACCGGAGCCGTACGGGATGGCGATCAGCAAGACGCAGCCGGAGTTCGTCCGCTTCGTCAACGGCGTGCTGCAGCAGATGCGCGCGGACGGCGCATGGCGCGCGATCTACTCCCGTTGGCCCGGCAGGTTCTCCCGCACCATCCCGGCCCCACCGACCCCGCAGTATGAGGGCTGAGATGAGACCCGGGGAGCTGGAACGCAAGCTGAAGGCGCTGCACGAGTCCTCGCAGCGGATCTCGGTCAACCTGCTCGAGCTGGAGATCGACTCGGGACGCGAGCTGCTGGAGCTGAGCGCGCTCGAGGGCGAGTCGGCGGCGATGTGGTCACCCGCCAGTGCGGCCCTGACCGAGCTGTGGCGGCGCCAGAGCCTGTTGGAGGATCTGCTCGCCCGGGCGAACAAGCTGCGAAGTTCATGGCGGGCGGCCGACCTTCGCGCGTTGCTCGAGGGCCCGTCGATCGAGCTTGCGCGCTCCGATGTGCCGCTCGCCGAACGCAGCCTGCTGGGCGGATCGCAGGCGGCCGAGCGCTGCACGCCCGACGAGCTGATCGCGAAGATGTCCAGCGCGTTTGATGAGGTGAAAGTGGCCGTGTCCGCGATCGGGTCGGCCTGGCAGAACTTGATCCCCAAGCTGGACGCGGCCCGCCAGCTGCTGCGAGAGGCTGACCGGCTCGCCGGATTGGTCGGCGGGTCGGGGCGCGGGGCCCTGCGGCCGGTCGCCGAGCGCCTGGTGCTGATCGAAGCGCGCGTCTCGACGGATCCGCTTTCGGTGGCGCTGAGCGAGCTCGACGGGCTCGCCGATGCCATCCGGGCGATTCGCGAGGACCTCGAGGCGACCGCTGCGCTGAAGCGCGGCTTCCAGGCGCGCATGATGGAGGCCAGGGAGAGACTCGAGCAGGCGGGCGCGACTCTGCGTGAGGCGCAGTCCGCCCGGGGCGAGCTGGTGGCCAAGATCGCGGGGGCGGAGGCTCCCCGTCTGCCCTCCCTGCCCGAAGAGCTCGAGGGCCAGATGAACGAGATCGGTCAGCTGGCGGAGGCCGGGGAATGGCGGGAGGCGCGGGCGGCGCTCGAGCACTGGAGCGCCCGTGCCGACGCGGTCCGGGACGAGGCCCGCCGCGCGTTGCAGGCCTTCAGTGCGCCGATCGAGGAGCGAAACCGCCTGCGGGCGCTGCTCGAGGCCTACCAGGTGAAGGCCAAGCGCAGGGGCCTGCTCGAGCACCCGGAGATCGAGCCGACGTTCACCCGGGCGCACGATGTCCTGTTCACAGCACCGACCGATCTGGTGTTGGCAGCCAAGCTCGTGGGCGACTATCAGCGCGCGCTGCGCGGCTCGGGTTCCGCAACGGAAGAGGCGACGCGGTGAACTGCCAGCGGCCGGGTTGCCTCGGGCAGATCGTGGATGGCTACTGCGATCAGTGCGGGATGGCGCCGGCGCGAGGCGCCAACGGAGCCTCGGGGACGCCCAGCGCACCGCAGGCGAGCCCGGGGGCCAGCAGTCCCACGGTGGCGGCGGCCAACTCGGCGCGCCGATCCGGCACCACGCGCACGCGACCCAGCGCCCGCCACCGTCTCGGGGCGGGGCTGGTCGAGATCCCCCCCGTGTCATTCCGCGATCCGGCGGACGCGGTGCTGGCCGACCCCAAGGTCCCGGAGAGCCGGCGCTTCTGTGCGCGCTGCGACGAGCCGGTGGGCCGCGGTCGCGACGGCGCCCCGGGGCGGACCACCGGGTTCTGCCGCAAGTGCGGTGCGGCGTTCTCGTTCGAGCCGAAGCTCGCCCCGGGCGAGCTGGTGGGAGGTCAGTACGAGGTGGCCGGCTGCCTGGCCCACGGTGGTATGGGTTGGGTCTACCTGGCCAAGGACCGCAACGTGTCTGACCGCTGGGTGGTGCTCAAGGGCCTACTGAACACGGGCGACGCCGACGCCACCGCAGCAGCTCTGGCCGAACGCCGGTTCCTAGCCGAGGTCGAGCACCCCAACATCGTGAAGATCTTCAACTTCGTGCAGCAGGAGAGCGCCGGCTACATCGTCATGGAGTACGTGGGCGGCCGGAGCCTCAAGCAGATCCTGGCCGAGCGGCGGGAGGCCAACCTGGGTCAGCCGGACCCCCTCCCGCCCACGCAGGCGATCGCCTACATGCTCGAGATCCTCCCGGCGCTCGGCTACCTGCACGAGACCGGGCTCCTGTTCTGCGATTTCAAGCTTGACAACGTGATCCAGACGCAGCACTCGCTCAAGCTGATCGATCTGGGCGGGGTCTACCGGCTGGCCGAGCCGGCCGCGGCGGTGTTCGGGACCGTGGGCTACCAGGCCCCGGAGATCGCCTCCGCGGGTCCATCGGTGGCATCCGACCTGTTCACCGTGGCGCGCACGCTGGCGGTGCTGTGCATCGACTTCCGCGGCTACCAGAGCACCTACCGCTTCACCCTGCCCGCGCCGGAGTCGGTGGCGCTGTTCGGGGCCCACGACTCGCTGTACCGGTTCCTGCTCAAAGGCACGGCGCCCGACCCCGACGATCGCTTCCAGTCGGCCGATGAGATGGCCGAGCAGCTGTACGGGGTGCTGCGGGAGGTCGTGGCCCAGTCCGAGGACCGGCCCGTTCCAGCGGCCAGCAACCTGTTCACCGGTGCGCTGCGGGCCCCGCTCGAGCTGCCGGATTGGCGGGTCCTGCCGCGCCCGCAGGTGTCTCGTGAGGATCCCAGCGCCGGCTATCTGGCCGCGGTCACCGCCACCGATCCTCAGCAGATGCTCGCCCAGCTGCGGGCCGCCCCACAGCGTACGGTGGAGGTCGACTTGCGGCTGGCAGCGGCGCTGATCGAGACCGGGGATCTCGAAGAGGCGCATGCGCTGCTGGCCACGGTTCGCGAGAATGACCCGTGGGAGTGGCGGGTCGACTGGTATCAGGGGCTGGCGGAACTCGTCCGCAATGCCCCCGAGCGAGCGCGGGCTCATTTCCTGGCCGTGTATCACGCGGTGCCGGGGGAGCTGGCACCCAAGCTCGCATTGGGGCTGGCCTGCGAACTGGACGGCGACACGATGGAGGCCGCTCGGTGGTACGAGGTGGCGGCGCGCACTGACCCGTCGACCACCAGCGCGTCGTTCGGGTTGGCGCGATGCCGGCGGGCCGGCGGTGACCGGGCCGGGGCGATCGCCGCCTATGAGCGGGTGCCTGACACCTCGAGCGGCCATCTCGATGCTCAGAGAGCGCGAATCTCATGCCTGTGTGCCGGCGACGGGCAGGACAGCGTCAGCCTGGAGGAGCTGCTGAGCGCTGGCGCAGCCCTCGAGGCGCTGGCGCTCCAGGGCGAGCAGCGTGAGCGGCTGGCCGCCGACCTTCTCGAGGCCGCCCTGAGCTTGTCCCTGGACCGTCAGGCGCCCGCTGACGGGCGCACCTATCTGCTCGGCCACCGGCTCACCGAACACGATCTGAGACTGGGGATCGAGTGGTGCTACCGCCAGCTCGCGAGGCACTCGACCGACCGGGAGGAGCGGATCCGCCTGGTCGACGAGGCCAACCAGGTCCGCCCGAGGACCTGGACGTGACCGACGCAACCGAGCTGCGCTGCCCCTCCTGTCGCTCTCCGCTCGAGGACGGTGATCGGTTCTGCGAGCAGTGCGGCGCTCGCCTGATGGGTGAGGAGCCCTCCCGCAGCGGCTGTCGGGTCTGCGGCGCCCCGTCCGAGGCGATCGATGTGGACGGGTTCTGTGCGGTGTGCGGTGCGCGTGAGCGGACGGCCGATGACCGGGTCGAGTTGGATCTCGTGAGTGCGGCCGCGGTCAGCGACCGCGGCCGGGTGCACCGGCGAAACGAGGACGCCTTCCACCTCGAGCGGCTCGGCGGCAGCGGGGTGGCGGTGGTCGTGTGCGACGGGATCTCCTCGGCCAGCGCAGGGGACGTGGCGGCCCGCACCGCCGCCTCGGCGGCCGGGCGGATCCTGGTCCGCGCGCTGGAAGCTCGCACCCAGGACGGCAGCGCTGCGGTGTTGGAAGGGGTCAAGGCCGCCCGCGACTCCGTCGAGCGCGTGCCGTGGACCACCAGGATCGATCGCGGCATGCCGTCGTGCACGCTGGTCTGCGCACTGTGCCGAGGCGGAGAGATCACCGTCGGCTCTGTAGGTGACAGCCGCGTCTACTGGATCGACTCCGACGGGGTGCGCCAGCTGACCGTCGACGACTCATGGGCTGAGGAGCAGGTCGCAGACGGCGCGCTCACGGTGGAGCAGGCACGGGCGGATCCGCGCTCGCATTCGATCACCCACTGGATCGGGGCGGACGCGCCCGAGCGGCCACCGCGGATCACGGCGCTCCATGCCGGCCGCCGGGGGTGGCTGCTGCTCTGCACCGACGGGCTGTGGAACTACCTGGCCGGCGCCGGGGAGTTGGGCGCGCTGATCGACGCGCTCCCCGCCGGCGCCTCAGCCGCCGCCGTGGCCCGCGCGCTCGTGGACACCGCGGTTCTGCGGGGTGGGCGAGACAACATCACCACGGCCGTGATCGAGATCAACCCGAGTTGAGGAGCGTCAGATGAGCAGCTTCACCGCCGAGGTCTACCAGAACGAGTACCTGCCCGCAGGGGGGTCCGAGGTGAACGCGATCGTGACCGTCACCTCTGGCGCTGGGGGTGAACCGGCCAAGCGGCCCGACGCGGCGGAGATCCTGATCGTCGATACCTCGGGCTCAATGGAGGTCCCTCGGGGGAAGATCAAGGCGGCGCGGGAGGCCATCGCCGTGGCGATCGACTGCGTCCGCGACGGGGTCGCGTTCGGGCTGATCGCCGGCACCGACAAGGCCAGAGAGGTGTATCCGAGCGGCGGGGCGATGGCCATTGCCGATGACCACACCCGTCAGGAGGCAAAAAGGGTGGCCGAGAAGCTCAGGGCCCAGGGCGGCACGGCGATGGGGTCCTGGCTGACGCTCGCCGGCGCGCTGTTCGACACCGCACCCGGCCGCGTCTGCCACGCGATCCTGCTCACCGACGGTGAGAATCTGCACGAGACCCCCGAGCAGCTCGACGCCGTGCTCGCCGCCTGCGAGGGACGCTTCCAGTGCGACTGCCGCGGGGTGGGCGCCGACTGGCAGGTGAGCGAGCTCAAGCGAATCGCCTCCGCGCTGCTCGGGACAGTGGACATCATCCCCGACCCCACCGGTATGGCGGCGGACTTCCGCTCGATGATGGAGACCGCGATGGGCAAGGCCACCCAGAACGTGTCGCTGCGAGTCTGGACGCCCCAGGACGCCCGCACCGGACTCGTGCGGCAAGTGGCGCCGACGATCGAGGACCTGACCGATCGCGGCACCCAAGTGGACGAGCGGGTCACCGACTATCCGACCGGCACCTGGGGCCGGGAGTCACGCGATTACCACCTATGCGTCCATGTCCCCGCCAGGTCGGTGGGTGAGGAGATGCTGGCCGCCCGGGTGAGCCTGGTCGAGAACAACGAGGTGCTCAGCCGCGGCCTGATCAGAGCGATCTGGACCGATGACGAGCAGCTATCGACCCACATCAGCCGCGAGGTTGCCCATTACACCGGGCAGGCCGAACTGGCGCAGTGCATCCAGGAAGGGCTCTGGGCGCGCAAGGCCGGCGATCAGGCCACGGCCACGTTCAAGCTCGGTCGCGCCGTGAGGCTGGCATCCGAGAGCGGCAACGACGGCACCCTGCGGCTGCTCCAGACCGTGGTCGACATCGACGATCCCGAGACCGGCACCGTGCGACTGCGCCGCGAGGTGGCCGACGTCGACGAGATGGCGCTCGACAGCCGCTCGACCAAGACCGTGAGAGTCGGGCCCGCGCCATGACCGTCGTGTGCCCCGAGGGCCACGCCTCGGCCGACCCCGAGTATTGCGACCAGTGCGGGCTGCGGATCCCGGCTGCGGCGGGCCCACCGCAGCCGACCCAGGTCCTTCCAGCGCTGGAGGACGCCGACACCGACGCATCGCCGGCGGCTTGGCGGCAGCCCTGTCCCGTCTGCCAAGCCGGACGCTCGGGCGAGGACCGCTACTGCGAGGCGTGCGGCCACGACTTCCTGGCGCCCCCGCCGGTGGCCTGCGCCTGGGAGGCGGTGGCCGGCGCCGACCGCGCGCAATTCATACGGCGCGCACCGGACGGAATCACCTTCCCCGCCGCGTTCGCGGAGAAACGGTTCCCGCTCGACGGCACCCGGGTGCGAATCGGGCGAAGCCGCGCGGGTCAGGATGATCAGCGGCCGGAGATCGACCTGGCCGGAGCGGTTGAGGACCCCGGAATCTCGCGTCTGCACGCGATCCTGGAGCGCCGGGAGGACGGCAGCTATGCGCTGCGCGACCTCGGCTCCACCAATGGCACGACCGTCAACGACGACCCGGCGCCCGTCAGCGCCGAGACCGCGACACCGCTGGCAGACGGGGACCGCATCCGGATCGGCGCCTGGACCACGATCACGGTCAGGCGGCTCTGACCGGGTCAGAAGTCGTGCGGAGCCAGCACGCCGGCGCTGAGCACGATCTCCACCAAGCGGCCGCGCTTCTCGTTCTGCGGCAAGGCGCCCACGCCGAAACGGTCGAACAGGATCCGCAGGCGGGCCTTCACGGCCTCCACGCTCAGGAACACCTCAGCGGCGATCTGCGGGTTCGTGGCGGGTATCGGCGAGCCGGCCTCGACCCTGGGACGGCAGAGGGCGACCAGTACCTTGCGGTCCATCTGGGTGAGTGGCACCGCGCCGGGCGAGTCGACCGCTCGCGCAGTGGACACGCTTCCGTGGTCGCTGCCTGGCTCCCGGTAGGTGACGTGGGTCTTTCCGAAGCAGATCTGATCGCGGTTATGCAGGCGGTGCCGCCCCTGGATACGGTTTCCGTGGACGAATGAACCGTTGCGCGACAAGCCATCGTCAACCAGAGTCCATTCTCCTCCCACCGGCTCCAGATAGGCGTGGGCGCGCGACACCTCGGTGTCCCAGGTCAGCGCGACGTCGGACTGCTCGCGCCGGCCGATGGTGACCCGGGCCCGATCGGCGCCCAGGATGAGGATCTGCTGCTGGCCGGCGCCATCGCGCCAGTGAAGGAACGGCAGTCCGGTTCGCTCGGCTTCGATCAGCGCCTTCAGCTCACGCGGGCTGGGCGCCCTGGTCTCGTCCGTTTCCGCCATCGTGGCGACCCTAGGCGCTCGTTGTGCCCACCGCAAGCATTTGGACGCTCCCTAGGAGCCCCGCCTCAGGTGATCCGGCCGCTATCGCCACCGGACCACCCGCGGATAAGTGCGGGCGCGCTACAGGCGAGCCGAGAACGCGACCCGGCCGGAATCGCACTGGTCGATTTGCCCGCTGGACATCAGGAAGTTCAGCTTCAGCTGCCAGGTGCCCGAGAACGTCGCCCGCTTACGATTGAGCCGCCCCGTGAACGTGTCACTCCCGCCGGTGACCGACCCGGCAGAGTTACCCGTCGAGGGCGGAATCCCAGCGGCCACGTTGACACCACCGTTCGCTTGGAGCGGAACATCTCCCCACGCGTCCGGCACCGGGAACCCATCGCCTGAGCTGCAGGTCAGAACCAGGCCCGCCTGGGCCGCCTGGATCCGCTTCCCGTTCGCGGAGATCGTGATCACCACCGGCCAACGCTGCGCCGTCATCCCGCCGAGCACGTGTCCGTTGGCCGGCCCGGCGCCCGGGGGCACCACTGCCGCGCCGGCGGCCGACCCAGCGGTCAACGTAGCCGCCACGGCGGCGCCCAGGATCCCCGTAGCTCGAATCAGTCTCCAACCGAACCCATCGAATGACATGACACAACACCTCCTTTCTCAACGTACGGTCATGCGACCTTCGACGAGGCCAGTGTCGGGCCCCTTCACCCCCGCCCGCCAGAGACCCATGGGTGCGCGTTTCACACCATCGCCGGGCGAGCACCACCGAGCGTGTCGACCGACGTGCGTAGTCAGAAGGTCGTTTGCCGAGCGGAGGCGCCGCACAGGAGGGCGCGACCGAGGGCCCTCAGGCCGCCCAGGCGGCGGCGGTCAGAGCCGGACCGAACCTTGGTGCGCCGGCGCGCCGGACGCCACCCCGGCGCCGAGGGTGTAGCTGAGGTGGCCGCCGAGCCAGCCGCCGGCGCCCAGCGCAGCCGAGCCGACGAGCGACAGCAGCTCGCCTCGCCGGCGGGCGCCCCGCTTGCGCGCGATGTAGGAGCTGAGCATGAGCGCGGTGGCGGTCGCGTTGGCGGCGGCGTGGACCACGCCGGAGCGACGCACGGCGGCGTTACCCTGCTCCGCGTCGGCCCAGTCTGACCAACCGGTGGCGATCGTCGCGCCGGCGGCGAGCACACCGGTCAGAACGAGCCGATCGGAGGCCGACCGACTCTCCTTCCCGCCCGTCCAGTCCAGGAGGACCGCGCTCGTCCACGTGCCGATCGGGATGTCGCTCAAGATCGGATGCAGGGCATGACCGAGCCATCCCCCGCTGAGCAGTTCCTTCGGCGCGCCCGCCGGAATCAGGCCTCGGACCGCCCGGCCGGCAAGCTGCGCCGGACCGTCGAGCGCTTGGACCGACTCAAGACGTGCGGCGAGGGCGTTCAGCGGCGAGTTGGCCATCACCTTCCGGCTACCCACTACGCGCACGTCCCAGTCGCAGACCGACATGGTCGCGTCGCCACGGACGAGCGGCCGGGCGCGCGATAGGCAACGTCGACATCGTTGCCCCGCTCGCACAGGACGCGGACCAGATGGGCACCCAGGAAGCCCGTCCCGCCGTCACGCAGACCTTCATCGCGAACCTCCTCCCGGGTTGGGGGATGGCCCGAGCGTGTCCACCAAATGGCCGCGCTAAACCACGAGCGCTTCAGATTGACACAAACGGGTTCTCTAGAGCGGCGGGACCTGGTTGTTGACCTGCGGCCCGTGGTACAGATGGTCGTGACCCTGGCAGGCGGCCGGGAAGGTGAACTGGACGCTGTCGCTGCGCACGTTGTTGTAGCTGGCGAACAACGTTCCGCGGCCGAGCGTGCCGACCGCGCACTGGGGATCAGTGCTGCTCTGAACCCGGACGATGATCTTCATGATGTTGCCGGGCACACCCCACATCACCGCGTGGTGCGAGTGGTACACCAGGTGCTGCTCGACCGTCATGATGATCAGTCGATCGGGCTGGTGCCGGACCCGGTCCACCTGGCAGAGGATCCCGGACACGGTGTTGGCGCTCAGATTGATGTTCCCGTGCCCGCGTGCGTAGCTGCCGGTCGCGCCCATGATCGGCGCACCGGTGTGGAAGCCCCAGGGCGGGATTCCCCCGACGATCGGGATCTGCGCGCAGTACTGAACAGACCCCACGGCCGGCCCGGCCAGGCTGATCAGCGCCAGCAGCGGCGCCAGCAAGACAACTACGCGTCCCAGGCGCCTGATGATGAGCCGTCTCTGCATTTCGGGGCGCGACTATAGCCTCCGGGTGGGATCCAAACCGGTGGTTCGGCAGGCGGATCTGCTTCTCCAACAACTAGTTGGTTGTAACCGCGTGGAGTGCTACCATCCCTTTCGCCCGGTGCCCGCACGACCGCATCGCCCCCGTCGCGGTTGTGCACGACGGCGCCGTGGCTCCGTCAGGGACGCGCGCCCCCGCTCCCTGACCCGGGTGGTCCGGGCCTCGTGTCCGGGCCACCCATTTTTGTCGGCCCGAGCGTACCGGGACTCCGGCCAGCCCGGCGGGCGGTCGATGACCGCCCAGCCCCGGCGCGGGCAGATCCTGGCTGCCGGCCGCTGGATCAGCCGCGGTTAGCCTATGGCCGTGGCGGCGCTGGACATCCCCACCCCGCACGGACCTGCCCGGGCCCACCTGGAGCCGGTCGCCGAGGCCCGGGGGGCGCTCATCCTGGGCCATGGGGCCGGCGGCGGCATCACCGCTCCCGACCTCCAGGCCGCGGCGGCGGTGGCCGGCGAGCATCGGCTCACCGTGGCCCTGGTCGAGCAGCCCTACCGGGTCGCCGGCCGCCGCTCCCCGGCTCCGGCCGCGCAACTCGATGTCGCCTTCGGCGCGATTGTGGGGCAGCTCCGCGCGCAGGCGCTCGGAGCGGTGCCGACGATCCTGGGCGGCCGTTCCTCAGGGGCACGGGTGGCCTGCCGGACGGCCAACGCGCTCGGCGCCGCGGGTGTGTTGTGCCTGGCTTTCCCGCTGCTGCCGCCGCGGCGCGCGCGGGCCGCGCGCGAACCCGAGAGCCGCCTGCCCGAGCTCGACGCGGTGGTCGCCCCCACCCTGGTCGTTCAGGGACGCCGAGATCCGTTCGGGATCCCGCCCGCCGGGCCGCGACGCCAGGTTGTCGAGGTCGGCGCCGACCACAGCCTGCGCAGCGACCTGTCCGGCCTGCGCGCCGCGATCGCCGACTGGCTCGACGGCCTGACCCTGGCCTGACGCCGGGGGCAGCGCGCACGACCCCCCGGCGCAACCACGGCCGCCGGACCCGGATCCGCTCAGGACGGGCTGAGTGCGTCGGACGGCGGCGCCTCGGCCAGGGCCAGCCTCGGTCCGAAGCTGATCCGCATCAGCGCGCCGCCGTCGGGTGCGTTCAGAGCCTCCACGAACCCGCCGTGCGCATCGGCGGCCTGGCGCACGATGGCCAATCCCAGACCTGAGCCGGGCTTGGAGCGGGCGTCGCGAGCGCGATGGAAGCGATCGAACAGGAACGGCAGGTCCTCCTCATGGAAGCCCGGTCCGTGATCACGGACGGTGAGCAGGCCGTCGCGCAGCTCGACTTCCACCGTGCCCTGGGGCGGGCTCCACTTCGCCGCGTTATCGAGCAGGTTGGCCACCGCCCGCGCGATCCGGTCACCCTCGCCCCGCACGAGCGTGGGCTCGAGGCTGGAGGCAATCGTCAGCTGGGGAGCTCGCCGGCGGGTCCGCTCGATCGCCGCCGCGGTGATCTCGTCCAGCCGAACGTCGCCGTGCTCACCGCTCGGCTTGGCGCCGCGAGCCAGCTCGACCACATCGCCGACCAGCGCGGTCAGCTCATCCAGCTCCTCGATCACGTCGGTCCGCAGCGCCTCTCGGTCCTCGGCCGACAGCAGCTCCTCATCGCGCATCAGCTGCAGATTGGCCCGGATCGTCGCCACCGGCGTGCGCAGCTCATGAGAGGCGTCGGCCACGAGGTTGCGCTGGGCGGCGATCGAGCTCTCGAGCGCGTCGAGCGTCCGGTTGAAGGTCTGGCCGAGGCGGGCAATCTCATCCTGTCCGTGGACCACCAGCCGCTGGTGCTCGAGCCGCTCGGGATTGGCGGCGATCTGCTCAGCCTGGCCGGTGAAGCGGGCGATCGGCGCCAGCGCGGTGCGGGCGACCAGCAGGCCGAGCAGGCCGGCCAGCAGAACCCCGCCGGCCGCGACCAGCACGAGCAGGAGCGCCTGGCTGGCCAGGGCCCGGTTGACGTCCCGGAGCGGGAGGGCCACGACGAGCGCCCCCCGCCACCCGATGCCGGTGACCAGCTCCCGGATCTCGGTGCCGCGCACCTCGCGGTCGGCGAAGTAGCGCCCGAGGCCACGCGCGGCCACCGCCCGGATGCGGGCGTCGGGCGGGATGCTCTGCTTCTGGCCCCGCGGCACGTAGATCGTCCCGTTGCGGCGCACGAGCGTGAGCGTGCCCGCCGCTCCGCCGAAGGCGGGGCCGTTGCGATCATCGAGCCCCAGTCCTTCGTCCCGGTCGTCGAGATCGGGGCCCTTCTTGCTGTCGGTGAACGGCAGTCCCTGCCTGAGGACTTCATCGCTCGCTCCCTCCGCCACCGGAGCGGGAACCTGGGTCGCGCGAGGGCCCGGATGGCCGTTGGCCGGGATACCGGCTCGGGACAGCAGTGACGCGGTGAGACTCTGCAGTGAGGAGTCGACCTGGCCCCGGAGCTGTGAGCGCGTGCCCGCGAAGGCGGTCACGGCGACGGCGATGACCGCGATCGCGACCGCCACCCCGGCAGCCAGCCCCATGCGGACGCGCAGGCTCACCCTGACGGCTCCCGCAGCGCGTAGCCAACGCCGCGCACGGTGTGGATCAGGGGCCGCGAGCCGGCATCCTCGAGCTTGCGGCGCAGGTAGCCGACGTAGACCCGGAGCGCGTTGGAGCTGGGGCCGAAGTCGTAGCCCCACACGCGGTCGTAGATCAGCGTGTGCGGCAGCACCCGGCGAGGGTTGAGCATCAGCAGCTCCAGCAGCTGGTACTCGGTCCGCGTCAGCTCGACGAAGTTGCCGTTCACGTTGACGCCGTGGCGGGCCGCGTCGAGCTTGAGCTCGCCAAAGGACAGGTCGCCGTCGGCGTCTCCCTCGCCTCCCGCTCGCCGCATCAGGGCGCGCAGACGAGCCTTGAGCTCGTCGATGTCAAACGGCTTGACCAGATAGTCGTCGGCGCCCGCGTCCAGCCCGTCGATCCGATCCGAGACCGCGTCGCGCGCGGTCAGCATCAGCACCGGCAGGCGGTTTCCCTCCCGGCGGAGCTGGCGGGTGACCTCGAGCCCGTCGATGTCGGGCAGGCCGATGTCCAGCACCATCGCGTCCGGGGCGCCGCTGCTCACCTCGTTGAGCGCCTCGGTGCCGTTCTCGGCCAGGCGAACCTCGTAGCCGGACATGGTCAGCGCGCGGCGCAGCACCTCGCGCAGGCCGCGGTCATCGTCAACGACCAGGACTCGCATGTCCCCATTGTGTCCGCTGGACCGGACTCGCCGACGAACTTCCTACGCTCGGCTTAGGCGTCGGCTCCTCCCGGCCCGGTGTGCTCAGGCCTCGGGGACCCGCTCTCTGAGCACGGCGCCGAGGATGCCGTTGACGAAGCCCGGCGCGTCCGCACCGCAGAACCGCTTGGCGGTCTCCACCGCCTCGTCGATCGCGCCCTCGGCGGGGATCGGCTGCTCGCCGGCCAGCGCCTCGGCGTAGAGCATCTCGGCCAGCGCCACCCGCAGGATCGATCGCTCGAGCGGCGCGATCCGCTCCAGCGTCCAACCGCTGGCGTGGGCGCGGATCAGCTCGTCGAGCTCGGGTTGGCGCGCCCGCACCAGCTCGGCCAGCGAGCGTGTGAACGACAGCACGTCGCGGGGGAACGTGTCCTCGAGCGCCCGACCGAGCAGGTCGCTCTGATACAGCGCCCAGACCGCCGCCCGGCGCTGCTCGGTGCGCCGCACTATCTAGGCCCGCGAGAGGTACTCGCCCGAGCGCGTGTCGACCCGCACGCGGTCCCCGACGTTGACGAACAGCGGCACCTGGATCGGCGCCCCCGTTTCCAGCACGGCGGGCTTGGTGCCGCCGCCTGAGGCGGTGTCCCCACGCAGACCGGGCTCGGTCTCGGTGACGGTCAGGTCGATCGCGCTCGGCAGCTGCACATCGGCGGGCTGATCATCGATGTAGAGCACCTCGACCTCGTCGGACTCCTTCATGAACCGCAGCGGATCGGCCAGGGTGCTCTCGGGAATCGTGAGCTGCTCATAGCTCTCGGTGTCCATGAAATGCGCGTCGGAGCCATCCCGGTAGAGGTACTGCATGCGCCGAACCTCGGTCCGGACGGCGCGGAACTTCTCCCCGGCCCGGAACGTGCGGTCGATGACGTTGCCGTCACTGGCCCGGCGCAGCTTGGTGCGCACGAAGGCGCCGCCCTTGCCGGGCTTGACGTGCTGGAACTCGACGATCTTGAAGATCGTGCCGTCCACGTCGATGTGATTGCCGTTGCGGAACTGGTTGGTGCTGAGCATCGCCGAAGGAGTGTAGAAGGGCGTTCAGCCGACGCTCATCAGGCTCTTGTCGAGCCCGGTGAGCACCTCGCAACCGGCATCGGTGACCACGACCAGGTCCTCGATCCGCACGCCCAGCTCGCCGGGCAGGTAGATGCCCGGCTCGATCGTGACCACCATGCCGCTCTCCAGCTCCTCATCAGAGCGCTGCGAGACCCGAGGTGCCTCGTGCACCTCCAGCCCAACGCCATGACCGAGGCTGTGCCCGAAGTGCTCACCGTGGCCACCGGCCGCAATCAGCTCGCGCGCGATGCCGTCCACCGCCCGGGCGCCCGCACCGGCCCGAACCGCTGCCAAGCCGGCCTGCTGGGCGGCGAGCACCAGCTCGTAGACCTCCCGGGCGCGTTCGCTGGCCCCTCCCACGGCAACCGTGCGCGTGCAGTCCGAGCAGTATCCGTCGAGCTTCACGCCCCAGTCGATCACGACGAGCTGCCCGTCCTCGACGGCCACCTCCCGGGGCTGGGCGTGAGGCAGCGCGCCGTGTGCGCCCGCGGCGACGATCGGGGCAAACGATGGACCCTCGCCGCCCCGGGCCTCCATGGCCCGGGTCAGCGCTCGAGCCAGCTCGTGCTCGGTGCGACCGCTCAGCCCGGCGCCCAGGAGCTCAGCCAGGGCGTCGTCGGCCAGCGCCGCGGCGGCCCTGATCCGCCCGACCTCCTGGGCATCCTTGACGACGCGCAGGCGCTCCACCAATCCGCCCGCGGCCACGAGCTCAACCCGATCGGGGAGCAGCTCGCGCAGACGCGCGTGCTGGCGCACGCTCAGGGCGCCGTCATCAAACCCGAGCCGCACGGGCCCGGCCGGAAGCACGCCGGGAACGGCCTCGATCAGGTCGACCGCCTCCTGGCGGCGATCGTAGCCCGCCTGCACCTCGGCCGCGGCCTGCTCGACGTAACGGAAGTCGGTGACGAACGTGCGCGTCTGTGGACCGACCACGGCCAGGCCGTTGCTGCCCGTGTAGCCGGTCAGGTAGCGCACGTTGACCAGGGCGCTGATCAGCAGCAGATCCAGCTGTGCCTCGGTCAGCAACGCCAGCAGGCGCTCGGCTCGCTCAGCCATCGGCCCCGATCGCCTGGCCCAGCAGCTCGAGCGCCGTCCGGTACCCCGCCGGACCCTGTCCGCAGACACGGCCCACGCACAGGTCGCGGATGACCGACTTCCGCCGCCACTCCTCACGCGCATCGACATCTGACAGGTGCACCTCGACCGTGGGCAGGCCGGTGAGCTCCAGGGCGTCGCGGATTGCATAGGAGTAGTGCGTCCACGCTCCGGGGTTGAGGATGATCCCGTCGGCCAGATCACGCAGGCGGTGCAGGTGCTCGACGAACTCGCCCTCGTGGTTGGTGACGAAGAAGCGGGTCTCGAGGCCGAGCTGGTCGGCGGCGGCGGCGATCTGGACCTCGAGCTCGGTCAGGGTCAGGCTCCCGTAGTGCTCGGGGTCGCGACGCCCGAGCTGATCGAGGTTGACCCCGTGCATGACCTCGATCCGGTTCAGAGCCGCCACGGAAATCAGCTTGCCAGCTCTCGCACGGCGCTGATCAGCTCGCGCGGAGCGATCACCGCTCCGGGCTGCGGCCGGCCGGGTTCGGCCAACAGCACGAACGGCACCGACCCCTCCCCCACCCGCTTCTTGTCGCGTGCGGTGGCCATCACCACCGCGTCGGGGTCGACCTGCCGATCGAGCCGCGTCGGGAGCCGGCGCGCGGCCAGCAGCTCGGCCACCTCGTGGCGCAGCCCGTCGAGGCCCGAGAGGCGCAGCGCGGCGAGCAGACCCAGGGCCACCGCCTCTCCGTGGCGGTAGGTGGCGTAACCGGTGACGGTCTCGATCGCGTGGCCGACGGTATGTCCGAGGTTCAGCACCTGCCGGAGCCCGTCGTCGCGCTCATCACGGGCGACGATCCGCAGCTTCGTGCGGGCACACGCGGCGATCACCCGCGGATCGGTCGGCTCGGCGCCGGAGCGCACGAGCTGCCACAGCGAGCCGCCGGCGATCAGCGCGGTCTTGACGACCTCGGCGTATCCGGCGGCCAGCTCCTCAGGCTCGAGGCTGGACAGGACCTGCGGGTCGGCGATCACGGCCAGCGGCTGGTGGTAGGCACCGACGTAGTTCTTGCCCTCCTCGAGGTCAACCCCGGTCTTCCCCCCGTACGCCGAATCGACCTGGGCGACCAGCGTGGTCGGGATCTGCACGTAGCGCACCCCGCGCTGGTAGGTGGCGGCACAGAAGCCGGCCAAATCCCCGACCACCCCGCCGCCCAGCGCGACCACCACATCGGCCCGGTTCATGCCCGCCCGGGCCAGCTCCGACCACACGATCTCGGCATGGGCAATCGTCTTTGACTGCTCGCCGGGCATGATCATCACCTGACCGCTGAACGGTCCCAGGCGCCCGCCGTAGAGGCCCGCCACCCGCCCGTCGGTGACCAGGAAGCGCCGCCCGGAAATCGTCGCGGGCCAGAACGGCTCGGGGCCGAGCAGCCCCGATCCGATGTAGGCCGGGTAATCCCCCGAGGCGCTCGCCGCCCACAGCAGGCGAACCCCGGGCGCGAGGTCCTCGGCGGCCTCGAGCACCTCGCTCAGCCGGTGCGAGCGCTCGTGCGGGACGACGATATCGGCGAGCTCGTCATAGAGAGGCTCGCGCTCGGCGTGCAGGCGCTCGAACAGCGCCCGGTCGCCGGCCAGCGGGCGACCGCTCGCCCGGCATCGCGTCCAGGCCGTCTCCACGTCGATGTCGATCCAGACCACCAGGTGCTCGGCCAGCGCGGCGCAGATCGCCGGCGAGCCGACGGCCCCGCCGCCGAGCGCGATCACGCGGGTCCCCGGCGCGGCCAGCAGCTCCAGCGTCACGGCCTCCTCGGCGCTGCGGAACGCCGCCTCTCCGTCCTCGGCGAAGATGCGTTCGATCGGCTTGCCGAGCCGCGCCTGGATCACCGCGTCCACGTCGACCGGGGTGGTCCCGAGCGTCTGTGCGGCCGCCGCCGCCGCCGTCGATTTACCGGCCCCCATGAATCCGATCAGCGCCACCACCCGCTGGCGCTCGGCCGCGGCGGCGCTCAGCTCCGTGACCACCCGATCCGCTCCTCATAGGCCTGGAGCGCCTGTCGCACATCGTCGATGTGATCGCCGCCGAACTTGCGCCGGTAGGCATCGGCGAGCACGAAGGCAACCATCGCCTCGCCGACCACGCCGCCGGCCGGCACCGTGCAGGAGTCGGTGCGCTCGCGCAGGGCCGCGCCCGGCTCGTGGGTGGCGATGTCCACCGAACGCAGCGGCTTGGTCAGCGTCGGCAAAGGCTTCATCGCCGCCCGGACGACTACCGGATCACCGGTGGTCATCCCGCCTTCAAGGCCTCCGGCATGGTTGGTGGCCCGCCAGAACCCGCGCTGCTCGTCGTAGAAGATCTCGTCGTGGGCTTGTGAGCCCGGGACCCCCGCCACCTCGAGCCCGTCCCCGATCGAGACGGCCTTGACCGACTGGATCGAGAGCACGGCCTGTCCGAGCACCCCGTCCAGCCGCTCGCGCCAGGACACGTGCGAGCCGAGACCGGGAACGAGACCGAACACGCGGACCTCGAAGATCCCGCCCAGTGACTCGTTGGCCTTGCGCAGCCGGTTGATCTCGGCCACCATCGCGCGGCCGGCCTCAGGGTCGAGGCAGCGCACGGGCGAGCTGTCCACGTCGGCGAAGTCAGCAGGAGTGAGGTCCTCACGGCGCGGAGCCACGACGCCGGTGATCTGCAGCACGTGCGAGAAGACGCTGACCCCGAGCGCGGCCAGAAACGCCTTGGCCAGTGCGCCACCGGCCACCCGGGCGGCCGTCTCGCGCGCGCTGGCCCGTTCGAGCACGTCGCGGACATCGCTCAGCTTGTACTTCTGGGTGCCGGCCAGATCGGCATGACCGGGCCGGGGCAGATGCACTTCGGAGGTGGCCTCCGCGACCGGCCACGGATTCATCCGCTGCTCCCAGTTGGCGTAATCCCGGTTGGCCACCTGGAGCGCGATCGGGCCCCCGAGCGTGCGCCCATGGCGGACGCCGGCGGTCACCTCGACCCGGTCGCGCTCGATCTTCATCCGTCCACCGCGGCCATGACCGAGCTGCCGCCGGGCCAGGTCGCGGTTGAGTGCCTCCGGGTCGAGGGCCAGCCCGGCCGGCAGACCCTCGACGATGCAGGTGAGACCGGGGCCGTGAGACTCGCCGGCCGTGACCAGGTTCAGCATCGCGCTCAGCTCTCCGCCTCGGGAGGCGGTTCGGTCTCGGCCGGGGCCTGCTGGGCGTCGATGCCCGGGATCCGCCGGCCGGTGCCCCGGCACCACGGGCACGGCACCTCGTGCGGCCGGCCGCCCAGCCCAGAGCTCAGCCGGCCGGTGCCCCGGCACGGCATGCAGATGTCCTCCGGCGGGATTTCCGCCTCGGCGCTCATGCCGATGCTCCCGCCTTGACGGCCACGAGCACGCCGTCGCCAACCGGGGTGACAGTGGCGGTGAACTCGGGATGGTCCAGCAGCCGCCGGTTGAACGCGCGGGCGATGGTGACCCGCTCGGAGGGGTCCCCCGCGGCGACCGAGCCCTCCATCAGGACGTTGTCCACGACCAGCACGGCACCGGGAGCGAGCCGGGGCAGCAATTGCGCGAAGTAATCGTCGTATTCGGACTTCACGCCGTCCAGGAAGGCGAAGTCGAAGCTTCCTTCGAGCTCGGCCAGGCCCTCGCGGGCGTCCTCGAGCCGCAGGTCGACCCGGTCCAGCACCCCAGCACGCTCCAGATACTCCCGCGCGACTCGCTGTCGCTCGGGATCGATCTCAAAGGAGACGATCGACCCCGCGGGATGCAGCCCGCGAGCGATGTACAGCGTGGACACGCCGATCGCGGTACCCACCTCGATGGCCCGGCGGGCGCCGTGGGCCATGGCCAGGATCTGCAGGATCTGCCCGGTGCCGGGCATCACGATCGGAATGCCGTCGCGCGCGCCTCGAGCCTCCATGTCGGCGAGCACGGGATCGGGCCGGGGACGGGTCCGCTCGAGATAGGCAGCAACGGCGTCGGTGACGATCATCGACCGAGACCTTACGGATCGGAGCCTCGCGCCGAGGTGCCGGCGCTCGGCCCGCCGGCGACCGGGGCCAGCCCGGCGGCGGATCGCATCGCGTCCCGCGGGGCCGTCCGGCCCGTGAACAGCTCGAAGCTGAGCGCGCCCTGGCCGACGAGCAGCTCGAGTCCGTCGACGGCCGGCACCCCGGCGTCCCGGGCGGCGGCGACCAGTGCGGTGCCGCCCGGCCTGTACACGAGATCGACCACGCAGCCGTAGTCCACCAGCGCGGCGGCATCCAGCGGCAGATCCTCGAGCGAGTTCGAGCCGTCGAGCCCGACCGGTGTGCAGTTGACCAGCACGTCGGCGGGGCCGGCCGCGGTCACCGGCTCCCCGCCGAGCTCGGCCGCGAGTGCCCGGGTGCGCTCGGGGTTGCGGCTCCAGATGCGGACCGCGTCCGCACCAGCGTCGATCAGCGCCCACAGGGCGGCTCGTGCGCTTCCCCCCGCCCCCAGAATCAGGGCGCTCGCCCCGCGGGCCGGCCGGGGCAGCACCTCGACCAGGGCGGGGGCATCGGTGTTGTCGGCCGTGATCTGGCCCTCGGGGCCGAACACGAGCGTGTTGGCGGCGCCGATCGCCCGTGCCCGCGGACTGGTGTCGGTGGCCAGGGTCAGCGCGGCCCGCTTGTGAGGAATCGTCACGTTGACCCCGCGGAACCCGACCGCCGCCAGCGCCGGCACGGTCTCGGCGAACAGCTCGGGTGGGATCGGGAGCAGCTGGTAGCGCCATCCGGACAATCCGGCGGCCTGAAGGGCGGCGTTCTGGATCGCCGGCGAGCGGCTGTGGGCCACCGGCCAGCCCACCACCCCGAGACGCGACGCGCTGCGGTCCGACCGCTCCGGGCTCAGCAATGCTTGCCGGCGTACCGCCGCCCCAGCGAGAGGAACTGCTGGTAGCTGGAGGCGAACACGCTGTTGCGCAGACACGGCGTGGCGAAGAAGTACAGGTAGCGCGTCTGGGCCGGATGCGCGGCGGCCTGGAGCGAGGCCAGTCCCGGGTTGTCGATCGGGGTCGGCGGCAGCCCGACGTGGGTACGCGTGTTGTACGGCGAGGAGGAGTGCAGCTGGGACACGGTCAGCGGCGTGGTGAAGTTGCCGGTCGCATACTGCGTGGTCGAGTCGAGCCCCAGCGGCATTCCGGCGGCGAGGCGGTTGTAGATGACCGAGGCGACCAGCGGGCGGTCATGGGCGGTCGGGGTCTCGGCCTCGACGAGCGAGGCGATCTTCAACACGTCATAGGGGCTCAGATGCCGGCGCGCGGCATAGCGCAGGTCGAGCTTGGCGAACCGGTCCTTGAACGTGGTCAGCTGGTCGGTGACGAGAGCCGAGACCTTGATCGGATCGATCAACTGATAGGTGTCGGGAAACAGGAAGCCCTCGAGATTGGGCGGCGCATGGCGCAGCCCGTAGGCCCGCATGTCCAGGAGCTTGGTCGTCCGGGTGGCGGCGAGGTAGTTGCCCGGGATGTGCTGCTCGCGCAGCAGCGCGCTGATCTGGGCCCGGCGCCGGCCCTCGGCGATGGTCAGCTCGGACACCTTGGCCGCGGGCGGAGCGGTGGTCAGCTTGGTCAGGACGGCCCCATAGCTCATCCCCTTCTGCAGGTGGTAGACGCCGGCCCGCAGGCTGCTGCGCTCACCGGCCAGCGTGGCCCGGAGCTCGAACAAGAAGCTCGAGGGGATGACCCCCTCGCGAGCGAGCAGATCACCGATCTGGTTCGACGTGGCCTTGGCGGGGACGACCACGGTGACGTTGCCGTGGGGTGAGGTGCCAAACAGCTGGAAGAGCTCAACCACGAACGCGATCAGCGCGGCGGCCAGAACCAGCAGGACCAGGGCGACGATCCGTCCGAGCCACGGGTGGGAGCCCGGTCTCGGGCGCCGGAGGGGACCGCGCCGTGGCTCGCGAGAGGCCGCCGGGCGGGCCCCGGTCCGGCGCTGGGCGCGGCGGCCGGCGAGGCCCTCGCGGTGACTGACGCGGCGCGTGCCCGAGGCGAACTCGGTCTCGTGCTCGCCGGTCTCATACCCGCCGCTCTCATCGGGCTCGTCACCGGCGGCGGAGGTGAGCTCCGGCGCGGGCGGCGGCGGCCCCCCGGGCGAGGCGGCGGGCGGCGCAGACGGCTCGG
>DASVYO010000076.1:0-17707 GCA_036392135.1 Solirubrobacteraceae bacterium | reverse complement strand
GCCGCCGGGCGGCTCCGGGCGCCGGCCCGCGCCAGCAGCGTGGCGCCCGCCGACAGGCACGCCCGGCTGGTCCACCTCAGCGTCCGGGCTCGTCCCCGGTGGAAGGTCTCCGCGTGCATGCCCAGGCGGCTCTCCATCAGCTGGGTGGCCAGCAACTCGGCGCCGGCCGCGCCGATCGCCAGGCGCCGGGCGGGGGCGGCCGAGCGTACCGGCGTCAGTGCCGTGACCGCTCCGGCGGCGCTGGCCGCCGCGCCGGCGCCGAACACGAACGGCAGCGTCTGCCGGGCCTCATGCCAGGCAGGCACAGCGGTGTCGGCGAGCAGGGCCGCCGTGTATGTCGAGAGGGCCAGGCCGGACACGGCGGCGATCGGGCGGGCGACCGCGGCCCCTGGAGCCAGTCGCCCGGTCAGCGCGTGGACGCCTGCCAGCGCCGTGGTCGCCCCGCTCACGGACAGGATCCAGGAGCCGACGCTCATCGGCGAGGTGACCTTGAACATCCGCAGCATGTTGACGAACCGGGCCGGGCGTCCCAGGTCGGAGATCAGCAGCCCCGGACAGACCATGATGGCCCCCGAGGCTGTCAGCCACGCGCGCCGGCCCAGTTGCTCGGACCCCCGCAGCTCGGCCGCGTAGGCCAGCGTGGCCGAGGCGCCGGCCACGCCCCCGACGAAGAAATAGGTGGGTATCTCCCAGCTCCAGACCGGGGACTTGAGGATCTGCTGCCCGTGGTAGGAGGCGGCCCCGGACGCGCCGGTGGCTGACCTGGGTGCCGGGTCGCCGGCCGACCGGGACGGCGCGCCACCGGCCGATCCGCTCATCTCCGCCCCCCGAGCACGGCGGCGGCTATCCCCAAGCCGAGGGCCAGCGCACCGGCCGCTGTGGACCGCCAGATCGAGTCCAGGCTGCGGGTCGTGTCGACGGGGTCCGGGGGCAGCCCGTACACCTCGGGCTCGTCCAGGAGCAGGAAGAAGGCGCCCGCCCCACCCACGCCGTCACTGTCGTCTGATAGGTACAGGCGGGCCTTGTCCTGGCCGGCGTCGCGGAGCTTCTGCACGCGCCGCTGCGCCCGCTCGCGCAGCTCGTCGAGCTCGCCGTACTGGATCGACTGGGTCGGGCAGGCCTGGGCGCAGGCCGGCGTCTGGTCGTCCTTCAGGCGGTCGTAGCAGAGCGTGCACTTCCAGGCCCGGCCGTCATCCTCGCGGCGGTCGATCACGCCGAACGGGCACGCTGACACGCAGTAGCCGCAACCGTTGCAGATGTCCTCCTGGACGACCACCGTGCCGAACTCGGTCCGGAACAGGCTGCCGGTCGGACACACCTCCAGGCAGGCGGCGTCGGTGCAGTGCTTGCAGACGTCGGAGGACATCAGCCAGCGGACGCCGTCGCCCTCCTGATAGGTGGCCACCCCGCCGTCGATGGCCTGGGCACGGGCTGCGCTCTGCACGAGCGAACCGCCGTCCTGCACATCCGCCGCCACGCGCTGCTCGATGAAGGCCACGTGCCGCCAGCGGTCGGCTCCCAGCGCGAGCGAGTTGTCGTAGGACTTGCCGGTGAACCCGTGCGGCGCGGCCGGCACATGGTTCCACTCCTTGCAGGCCACCTCGCACGCCTTGCAGCCGATGCACACCGAGGTGTCGGTGAAGAAGCCCCGGCGTGACTTGGCCTCACTCCCGTAGCTGGCCGGCCACTGCTCGACGGCGAGCTTCACGGCTTGACCCCTGCCCGGGCCCGGTATCCGTCGACCAACTCGAGCCGCGCGGGCCCTCGGGGACGCCGGCCGGGCCGGATGTCGCAGGTGGCCACCTTGTACTCGTTGATGTGCACGTTGTTGTCGAGCACGATCGGCAGCAGCTCGTTGGCCGAGTCGCCCGTGGCCAGGCCGGTCCCCCCCCAGTGGTATGGCGCGCCGACCAGATGCAGCTCGCGGCCCTGGATGCGCAGCGGCTTGACCCGCTCGGTCACCATCACCCGGGCCTCGACCGCGGCCCGGGCGGTGATGATCGTGGCCCAGTCACCGTGCTCGAGACCTCGTTCGCGGGCCAGCGCCGGAGACACCTCCACGAAGAACTCGGGCTGCAGCTCGGCCAGGTAGGGCAGGGTGCGCGACATGCCGCCGGCGGTGTGGTGCTCGGTCAGCCGGTAGGTGCTGAGGGCGTAGGGGAAGACCTGCTGCCCGGGCCCCGCCGGGTCGTAGAGGTTCTCGGGTCGCGAGAATTGCTGGCGGGTCGGGTTGCGCTGCTGGTCGTGGAGCGGATTGTGGACGTGGGACTCGTGGGGCTCGAAGTGCGACGGCAGCGGCCCGTCGACCAGGCCGGTCGGGGCAAACATCCAGCTGCGACCGTCCGGCGTGATGATGAACGCCTTGTCGCCGCGGATCGCGTCGAGCGCCTTGGCGTCCTTCTCCGGGCGGTAGTCGGGAGCCTTCGTGACCGGGAAATCGGGGGCGTCACCGGAGCTCGTCCACTTCCCCTCCGGCTCGTCCCACCACACGTAGCGCTTGCGCTCGGACCAGGGCTTGCCCTGCGGGTCGGCCGAGGCCCGGTTGTAGAGGATGCGGACGTTCTTGGGCCACGCCCAGCCCCATTCGGCAGCGATCCAGTTCTGCTCGGAGCCGGGCTTTCGCCGTGCGGCCTGGTTGACGCCGTCGGCGTAGATCCCGGCATGGATCCAGGAGCCGCACCGCGTGGAGCCGTCCGGCTTGAGATCGTCGTAGCTGGGCAAGGGGTTGCCGTCGGCTCCGTGCCCGCCGATCTCCCGCAGGACCGCCTCGGCCTCGGGCTCCTGCAGCCGCCCCTCGACCGGATAATCCCAGGTCAGCTCGAGGATCGGGCGGTTCTTGGGATCCTCGGAGCCGGCCAGCTTCTCCCGCACGAGCCGGCCGAGGTGATAGATCCAGTGCAGCTCCGAGCGCGCCTCCCCGGGCGGATCGCAGGCCTTCTCACGCCACTGGAGCACGCGCTGGGTGTTGGTGAAGCAGCCCTCCTTCTCGGTGTGCGCGGCAGCGGGCAGGAAGAAGACCTCGGTCTGGATGTCCTCGGCCCGCGTCTCTCCGGACTCGTGCTCGGGCGAGTCCTTCCAGAAGGTCGCCGTCTCCACCATCTGCAGGTCGCGCACCACCAGCCAGTCCAGCTTGGCCAGCGCCAGGCGCATGAGCTTCGAGTTGGCCGAGCCCACGGTCGGGTTCTGACCGGCGCAGAACATGCCCTGCACGCCGCCGTCGAGCATCTTCAGCATCATCGCGTAGTGGGAGTGATCGCCGTTGATGCGGGGCAGATGGTTAAAGCAGTAGTCGTTCTCCTCGGTGGCGGCATCCCCCCACCACGCCTTGAGCAGTGACACGGCGTAGTTGCGCAGGTTCCCCCACGCCCCGGTCTGCGGGCTGTTGAGTTCGATGAACCTGTCCAGGCTCCCCTCCGCCGCGGGGTGGGGCATCGGGATGTAGCCGGGCAGGATGTTGTAGAGCGTGGGGATGTCCGTCGAGCCCTGGATGTTGGCGTGCCCGCGCAGCGCCAGGATCCCACCCCCCGGCCGGCCCATGTTGCCCAGCAGCATCTGGATGATCGAGCCGGCGCGGATGTTCTGAACGCCAACCGTGTGCTGGGTCCAGCCGACGGCGTAGACCAGGGCCGAGGTCCGCTCGCGCCCCGAGTTCTCACACAGCGCCCGGGCCACCGACAGGAACTCCTCCTCACTGCACCCGCACAGCGCGGCCACCAGCTGGGGTGTGTAGCGGGCGAAGTGGCGCCTGGTGATCTGCAGCACGCAGCGCTCGTGCTGCATCGTCTCGTCCACATGAGGGGGCTCGCCGCGCTCGAGCTTCATTCCGTGCGCGCCGTGGGCCTGCTCGCCGGAGACGTCGCCCTGCTGTTCGCGCTTGCCCGCGGCGGTCTCGGTCGAGGTCTCGTCGTAGCCCCAGGTCTCGATGTCGTAGGCCCGGGAGTCCGGGTCCCAGCCGGAGAAGAAGCCGTCGTTGTCCTCGCTGTCGACGAAATCCTCGCGGATCAGGACCGGGGCGTTGGTGTAGCTCTGGACGTACTCCTTGAACCAGGCGTCGTGCTCGAAGATGTAGTTGATGATCCCGCCCAGGAAGGCGATGTCCGAACCGGGGCGGATCGGCACGTGCCGGTCGGCCATCGCGCTGGTGCGCGTGAAACGGGGATCAACATGAATCACCTTGGCCCCGCGCTCCTTGGCCTCGACGACCCACTGGAAGCCGACCGGGTGCTGCTCGGCCATGTTCGAGCCCATGATCAGGATGCAGTCCGAATTCTGCAGGTCCTGCTGGAATGTGGTGGCGCCGCCACGCCCGAACGAGGTCCCCAGACCGGGGACCGTGGAGCTGTGTCATATGCGCGCCTGGTTCTCCACCGAAACCGCGCCGGCGGCGGTGAAGAACTTCTTGATCAGGTAGTTCTCCTCACTGTCCAGCGTGGCGCCGCCCAGGAAGTGCATCCCCAGCGTTCGGTTGAGCGGCTTGCCGTCCTCGGTCTCGGACTCCCAGGTCTCCTCGCGCGTCTTGAGCAGGCGCTCGGCGATCATCTCCGTGGCCTGCTCGAGGGACAGGTCCTCCCAGTCCCGGCCTCCGGGGCGCCGGTAGCGCACCTTCGTCTCCCGGCTGGGCGAATTGACCAGCTGTTCGGAGGCGGATCCCTTGGGGCACAGGCGCCCGCGCGAGATCGGGGAGTCAGGGTCCCCCTCGATCTGGATCACCTTCTCGTCCTTGACGTAGACGCGCTGCCCGCAGCCCACCGCGCAGTACGGACAGACCGACTTGGCCACCCGATCGGCAGTCGCGGTACGGGGTACGAGGCGCTCGGAGCGTGGTGATCGCGCGGCCCGGCCCAGGCCCAGCGGATCGTCGTTGAGCTGGCGGATCAGCGGCGGGGTCAGGCGCGAGCGCAGCGACACGCAGGCACCTTACCCCGCGGGGCCGGCTTCTACCGCCAGCTTGCCGATGGCTCGTCTGATGGCGAACAGTGCGATCGGCACCGGCTCAGGCGGCCACGAACTCATCGCGCTTCTCCTCCACCCCCGCGAACAGCGCCTTGAACGAGTCAGCGAATTTCTTCACGCCCTCGTCCTCGAGGACCTTGACCACATCGTCGTAGTCGATCCCGGCCTCGGCGAAGCGCTCCAGCGTCTGGCGGGCCTCATCGACGTCGCGGTCCAGCGTCCGCTCCACCTTGGCGTGGTCGAGCACCGCCTCGATCGTCTCGCGGGGCATCGTGTTGACCGTCTCGGGCCCGATCAGCTCCTCGACATAGAGCACGTCCCGGTAGGCGGGGTTCTTGGTCGAGGTCGAGGCCCACAGGCAGCGCTGCGGGGAGGCCCCCAGCGCCTCGAGCCGCTGCCATTCCTCGCCCCGGAACAGCTCGAGATAGGTCTGGTAGGCCAGCTTGGCGTTGGCGACGGCCAGCGTGCCCTTGAGCTCGTCATGGCCGCCGATCTTGTCCAGCCGCTTGTCGGCCTCGGTGTCCACCCGGGAGACGAAGAACGACGCCACCGAGGCGACCGTCCTGAGGTCGCCCCCGCTCTCGTGCAGCCGGCGCAGGCCCCGGATGTAGGCTTCGGCGGCCTCACGGTGACGCTGCAGGGAGAACAGCAGGGTCACGTTCACCGGGATGCCGGCCGCGATCGTCTCCTCGATGGCGGGCAGGCCTTCCTCGGTGCCGGGAATCTTGATGAACAGGTTGGGCCGCCCAACCATCGCGTGCAGGCGCTTGGCCTCGGCCACCGTCCCCGCAGTGTCGCGAGCCAGGTTCGGATCCACCTCGAGCGAAACCCAGCCGTCCCGGGTCTTCTCGTTCTGATCGAACACGGGCCGGAACAGGTCACAGGCGCCGCGGATGTCCTCACGGGCCAGGGCCAGGAAGACCTCCTTGGGATCACGCTCGGTCTCGAGCACCTCCCGCAGCTGCTCGTCGTAGGCGCTGCCCTCGGCGATCGCACCCTGGAAGATCGTCGGATTCGAGGTCGCCCCGGATATTCCCCGCTCGATCAGCTCGGCCAGGTCGCCCTCGCGCACGAAGGGACGGGAGAGATAGTCGATCCAGGGACTCTGGCCCTGGTCGCGCAGTGCATGCAGTGCGGTGCTCATCAGGAGGGCTCCAATCTCTTGTCTGTAGCCAACGGATACCCGGCGCAGCCGTGCTTATGCCACTCCCCTCAGAGTAGTCCCCCCGGCCCCGGGAGACGGCAGCCCGTTCCGCCCTCTGATCAGCCCGGGCCGACGCGTCCGCGAGCGCGCTTGATCAGCGGCAACGCGAACCACAGCCCGGTGATCACCGCCGCCGACAACAGGCCGATTATCAGCGGCGCCGGCCCACCCAGGACGACGTCGGAGAGCAGGACCATGATCCCGGTGAAGCCGATCGTCAGGAACACCATGGCCACGATCGCCAGGCGGTTGGCCATCCAGACCAGATAGGGCTTCTCGCCCCGGCGGAAGAGGATCCGGTGGTGGATCGACGGCGCCATCAGGAGCACGGCGGACACGGCCACGCAGACCAGGGTGATGAAGTAGTCCACGCGGGCGAACTCCGAGATGTGCGTGAAGCGCGCGTTGAACGGAGCCACGAGCAGGAACGCGAACATGATCTGGATGCCCGTCCCGGCCACGCGGAGCTCGTTGAGCAGTTCGATCGTGTTGCGGTCCAGACGCTCGATCGGCGTCTCGTCGCGCTGATCCTGGGAGAGCTGGCGGGGAGCCGGGGTCACCGGCATAACGTACCCCCCGGCGCCGGGCTTACGTCTGGCCTGGGCCGGGTACCGGGACCACCGAGACGATGCAGCTCGGCTACTCCCTGTCCAGCGAGGAATCGGGTCCCCAGGATCCCGTCCACCGCGAGCGGGTCCTCCGCGGGTTCCAGTGAGGCGGCGCCTGCGAGTGCTGGGGCTGGGCATGGCACTCACCGCCGGGTTCTACCTGCTGCTGATCGACACGACCAGCCTGCCCGAGCTGTACGCGATGGCGGGCGTCGTCCTCCTGGCCGTGGTCGGGTTCGCGGCCTCGGCCGAGCAGCACTTCACCGACGCCCGGGTGCGGGTGGGCTGGCTGCTGCGGGCCTACCGGCCCGTCCTCCAGATCCCGATCCAGACGGCCCTGGTCGTCTATGAGCTGGCCGCTCAGCTGGTCCACCGTCGCCGGACCCGCGGCCGGTTCCGGGCGATCCCGTTCGCCGCCGGTGAGGGCCCGTACGACTTCGGCCGGCAGGGGCTGTCGGAGATCCTCGGCTCGCTGGCCCCGAACACGATCGTCATCGGCGTCGACACCGAACGCGAACTCCTGCTCGTCCACCAGCTGCATCGGACCGGCGACCCGGCGGATCTCGACGTGCTGAGGCTGGGATGAACGAGTGGCAGCTGGCCGCGCTCGTGCTGACCGCGGCCCTGGTCCCCTGCCTCGGTGTCTGCGTGTTGGCCGGGGCGACCCATGCGCTCGCCGCCCTGGAGGTATCGGCGACGCTGGCCTGCACGGTGATGATGCTTCTGTCCGAGGGCTTCCATCGCCAGCCGTTTGTGGATCTGGCCATCGTCCTGGCCGTGCTCTCGATGCTCGGTGCCTTCGCCTTCGCCCGCCTGATGGAGCGCGACCTGTGAGCGCTCTGCACCAGCTCGTCGTGACCATCCTGCTGGTGGCCGGCGTGGCCGTGGAGCTGCTGGCCGTGCTCGGCCTGGTCGTGATGCGCGACGCCTTCGACCGCTTGCACTATGTCGGGCTGGCCAGCTACGGCGCCCTGCTGGTGGGGATCTCGATCACGATCCGCGAGGGCTTCTCGCTGATCGGCGACAAGACCCTGCTGACCGGAGCCCTGCTGATCGCCCTCGGACCGGTGCTCGTCCACGCCACGGCGCGCAGCTTCCGCATTCGCGAGCACGGAGACTGGCGCCACGGCATCGAGAACCACGTCGAGGGACCGGACCGTTGAGCGCCCTGCAGACCACCGCGCTGATCGCCGTCGTCGCCGCCGGGACCGCCGTCGTGCTCACTCCCGAGGCGCTGCGTCAGACCATGGTCCTGGGGATCTTCGGGCTGACCCTGACGATCCTCTTCTTCACCTTCCAGGCTCCGGACGTGGCGCTGTCGGAGATCGTCGTGTCGGGCGTCGGCCTGCCGCTGATCATCCTCGCGGCGCTGCGCAAGATCCGCAGCCAGGAGCGCGACCGGCAAGCCGAGGAGCGCGATTCATGACCAGGCGCGCGCGCCTGGCTCTGTTTGCCCTCGCCGGCCCGGCGTTCGCGGCCGTGCTCGTGATCGGCCTGCACGGCCTGCCCACCTTCGGCGACTACCACGGGGTCTATGGCCTGCTCGTGAATCGCATCGAGCCTCGTCTGCGGCACGCCACCGACATCGTCACCGCGCTGAACTTCGACATCCGGGCCTTTGACACGCTGGGTGAGGAGTTCATCCTGTTCACCTCTGTGTCCGGAGTGGCGCTCCTGCTCCGCCGTCTGCGGGTCGCCGACGAGCATGCCGAGCGCAGCCGGGGCACTGAGGATCACCGTTTTGCCGGGGCCAGCGCCGGCGTGCGCATGAGCTCGCTGCTGCTGATCCCGCTGCTCATCGCGCTCGGGGGCTACGTCGTCCTGCACGGCGCCCTGACCCCGGGGGGAGGCTTCCAGGGCGGCGTCGTCATGGCCGCCGGCCCGCTGGCCGTCCTGGTCGCCGGGCGCTACCTGATCATGAAACACCTGGCACCCGAGTGGCTGCTCGAGGCCGCCGACTCAGCCGGCGCCGCCGGCTACGTGCTGATGGGCGTCGGGGGCCTCATCTTCACCGGCGTCTTGTTGAAGAACTTCCTGCCCCTGGGCACCCCCGGCGAGTTGCTCTCGGCCGGGATGATGCCCCTCAACAGCATCGCGGTCGGGCTCGAGGTGACGGGCGCGTTCCTGCTGGTGTGGACAGAGTTCCTGGACCAGGCGCTGATCACCACGGGTGGCGAGGAGGGATGAGCTTCCTGCCCTATGCCGCGGCGGCCTGGCTGTTCCTGGTCGGGCTGTGGGGAGTCGTCTCCAGCACCAACCTGGTCCGGGCCGTACTCAGCCTGACCGTGGTGCAGTCCTCCACGTATCTGGTGCTGCTCGGCATCGGCTTCCGCTCCGGGGCCAAGGCGCCGGTGGTGGCCGACATCCCCCAGAGCTCGCGACTGGTCGATCCCGTGGTGCAGGTGCTGGTCCTCACCGACGTGGTCATCGAGGCGACGGTCACGGCCCTGCTGCTGGCTCTGGTGGTCCAGGCCCACAAGCGGTTCGGGAGCCTCGACCCGGCCGACCTGCGCATCCTGCGCGACTGAAGCGACGGCGATGTCGTCACTCTCCGCCCTGCCGGTGGTGGTGCCGTTCCTGGCCGGGCCGCTGCTCGTGGCCACCGGCAGCTTCGCCCCCCGCTGGCTGGAGGACGGAACCGCGGTGCTGGCGGCCATCTCGGTCTGCGCGTTGTGCGTCCTGCTGGCCGTCCACGCCGCCACCGAGCCGTTCGCCTACTGGCTGGGCGGCTACCGGCCGCACCACGGAGTTGCCATCGGCATCTCCCTGTCGATCGACCCGCTGGGCGCCGGCCTGGGGGCGTTCGCGGCCCTTCTGGTCAGCGCAGCGCTGGTCTACTCGATCCACTACTTCGACGCTGTCAAGGGCCTGTTCCACGGCCTGATGCTGCTGTTCATGGCCGGGATGGTCGGCTTCTGTCTGACCGGTGACCTGTTCGATCTGGTCGTGTTCTTCGAGCTGATGAGCGCCGCCGCCTTCGCCCTCACCGCCTACCGGATCGAGGAGCGGGCACCGCTGCAGGGTGCGATCAACTTCGCGATCACCAACAGCATCGGTGGCTACGGGATGTTCATCGGGGTGGCGCTGCTGTATGCCCGCACCGGAGCCCTGAACATGGCCCAGATCGGCGCTGCCCTGGGCGGCCACCAGGCCGACCCGCTGGTCATCGTGGCCATGGTTCTGCTGATCGTGGGCTTTCTGACCAAGGCCGCCGCGGTCCCGCTTCACTTCTGGCTCGCCGACGCCCACGCCGTGGCTCCCGTCCCGGTCTGCGTTCTGTTCTCCGGGGTGATGGTGGAACTCGGGATCTACGCGGTGGCGCGCCTGTACTGGGTGATCTTCTCCGGGCCGATGGGCGCCTCGGCCCCGACCCTGCGGGCGATCCTGATCACCCTGGGCGTGGTCACGGCCCTCCTGGGCGCGTTGATGTGTGCCATGCAGCGGCACATAAAGCGCCTGCTCGCGTTCTCCACGATCAGTCACGTGGGAATGTTCATCTGCGGCCTCGGCCTGCTCAGCGCCAAGGCGCTGGCCGGGATTGGCGTGTACCTCGTCGGGCACGGCCTGACGAAGGGCGCGCTGTTCATGTGCGCCGGCGTGCTGCTGCACCGCTTCGCCACGATCGACGAGTACGACCTGCACGGCCGGGGCCGCGCGGTGCCGGTCGTCGGGGTGCTGATGGCCGCCGGGGCCCTGCTCCTGACCGCCGCCCCCGGGCTGACCACCTATTTCGGCAAGTCGCTGCTCGAGGCGGCGGCCAGTGACGGCGGCTACGGCTGGCTGATCGCCGTGTTCATCGTCGTCTCCGCGGTCACCGGAGGCGCCGTGCTGCGGATCACCGGTCGCGTCTTCCTGGGCTGGGGGCCGAACGAGGGACCGGATCCAGGTCAGGCCCGAGCGGCTGCGGAGCGGGTCGACGAGACCCGCGGCGAGCGCGACCGAACGCCGATCCTGATGGTGATCGTGCCCGCCGTGCTCCTGGTCGTGGCGGCCGTGCTCGGGCTGGTCCCCGACGCCGTGCCGGCCATCGAGCGCGACGCCGCCCGGTTCGTCGACCACGGCGCCTACGCGCGCTGGGTCCTCCACGGGCTCCCCGTCGCCTGGGCCCACGTGGCCACCAGCCACGAGCAACCCGTCGACGTCCTCTACTCGGTGCTGGCCGTGGCCGGCGCGGTCGGTACAGCCGCGCTCGGGCTGTTCGGACGCCCTCTGCGAGAGGGCCTTCCCGCCCGTCTCACCGGCGCTTCGCGCTCGGCGCTGCACAGCCTGCGCCGTCTGCACTCGGGACATATCGGCGACTACATCGCCTGGTGGACCGCCGGGGCGGCGACCCTCGGCCTGGTCTGCCTGGTCGGGCTGCGCTGAGAGCCCGCCGCGGTATGCCCGGCCCGGGCTGCGCTGACCCCCGCAGCGGTGGCGTGCCCGGCTGGCCTGCGCCGAGCCGTGCCGCGGCCCGCTGATCAGCCCTGGCTGGCCTGCTCGATCCGGTGATGGACGAACTGGAGCATCTCGGACCCGAAGAACATGGCCAGCACTGAGGCGAACCAGCGCGTGAAGCGCGGGAACACGAGCAGCATCGCGGTCAGCGCGGCGCTGGTCCACATCCCCAGGCAGTAGGGGCACACCAGCAGCTCGCCGATCGCCCGGCGCAGGCCCCGCCCGCGGGCCGCCTCATCGACCTCACCGGGGCCGGCGTCGCTCTGGAAGCGCGTGAACGGAGCCCGGACGGCGCTCGTCACGCGGTCCTTGGCGATCATCCGCGCCGCCTTATGGCTGGCCACCGTCAGCAGGGCGAGGTCCCGTGGATCGATCCGCTCGGGCAGTTCCCGATTCGAGCGGTGAAACCAGGTGGCGAAGGCGGCGGCCAGCCCGCTGAAGGTGGCCATCAGCACGCCGTAGCTGGCCAGCGGCCGCTCACGGCCCGGGGAATGCTCCGCGGCGATCGAGCCCGCCCGAGCGGATGGCTTGAGGCTGCTCATCGCGCTCACGTTACCCCGTCGCGGGACACCGAATCCGGCCGCGTCGGGTCAGGGCGACTGCCTCATGCGGTTCCGGCGCGGACTACTGCTGATGCTGGCGCGCGCTGACCAGGTCGTCGGGCGTGGCCGGAGCCGCGGGCGCGTTTCGTCGGCGCGAATGGGGCAGCGGGTCACCCGTCCGCGCGGCCTCGCTCGGAGTCCCGCGGTGCGCCTGGGAGCGGCTCCAGGCCGACAGCCCGATCGCCACCAGCGCCGCGATCACCGCCACCGGCACCAGCACGAACGTGAACACGCCCCCGCCGATGATGCCGCCGATGATCATGAGCACGACGAGGATGAGGGTGGGAAAGCTGAGCCACATATGTGCGGCGGTACCCCGCCGCGCGGCCCGTAAAACGTCGCTCGCCGGCGGGCTGATCAGGGCTGCCGCAGGACCTTGATCGCCCCGTCCTCCGCTGGGCCGGGCGACAGCAGCGGGTTACCCCTCATCGGTGCCCCGGCACGCGTTTTTCCTGCCCCGCGTCCGGGGTAACGGAGGGTCATGTTCGAGAAGCGTCACGATGAGCAAGAACAACGCGAGCCCGCGGAGGATCAGCCCGGGGAGCCCGGCGCCGAGGGCGGCTCGGGCAGCGAGGCGGCGGACAAGCTGCCAGCCGGTCCGGCCGATGACGACTCGGCCCTCGGCGACACCGATCAGCACTCCTCCGGCTGATCGGTGGGCCGATAACCCAGGCCGACGGTGAGCTCAGACTCGCGGCTGGGCCTGGGTCAGGTCCCGCACCGTCGAGGCCGCCCGGCGCAGCAGCCGCGAGACCTGCATCTGCGAGCAGCCCAGACGCTCGGCGATCTCCGTCTGCTTGAGATCCTTGGTCAGGCGCAGCGTCAGCGCCTGGCGCTCCAGGCGGGGCAGGCGCTTCATGGCCGCGCTGACCGACAGGCTCGTCTCGATCAGGCCGATCCGCTCGTCCGTGGTGCCGATCGTGCTCGACAGCGGTTCCGGCTCCGCTTCCGGCCCGCTGGCCGCCACCGGCGCATCCAGGGAGACCGCATAGTGCGCCGAGCCCGCCTCGAGGCCGATCAGCACGTCCTCCGTGGAAAGTCCCAGGATCTCCTCCAGCTCGGTCACGCGCGGCGGGCGGCCGTTGCTGGCCTGGTACGCGCGTGAGGCCTGCTCCACCCGCATGGCCAGTTCCTGCGCGCCCCGGGGAACGTGCGCGGACCAGCCGGTGCTGCGGAAGTAGCGCTTGAGCTCACCGAGGATCGTGGGTATCGCGAATGACGAGAAGCCGACCCCGCGCTCGGGATCGAACCGGTCGATGGCCCCGAGCAGCCCGATGCTGGCCACCTGCATCAGATCCTCGAACGGCTCATACGGGTTCATGTACCGGGAGGCCAGCTTCCGCGCCAGCGGAGTGAAGCGGTGGACCAGCTCCTCACGCGCACCAGAGTCAGGTCGCTCACGCAGGAGGCGGAACAGGTTGGGGGTGTCGAGCGGAGCCAGGCTGCCGGTAAGGCACTCGTACCTGTTGACGTTAGTCGCGGTCATACGTCTCCTTCGGGGACAGTCGGGGAGCGATGACTTCGGAGAACCGCGAATGCCAGTCCTCCGCCTAACATCGGTGTGAAGCCCAAGCCAACCGGGTTCCAGCGCTCGGGCTGAAGACGACATTAGCGCAGGCCGAGGGGGCGCGCGCCGCCTCAGTCACCCTTACGACACAGGGGTTTACTCACCCTCGAGATCGGCAAGCTCTACAGGATGACTACCGACAAGAAGCTAAATGAACGTGACACCAAATTGGTCATGTGGCTGAATGAAGCCCATGCCAAGGAGGCAGAGCTCGAGGCCGACCTGAGCGCCCATATCGGGCTGACCGAGAAGGCGAGCTACCGCAAGCGCCTCCAGCAGCATCTGAAGGAGACGCGCGAGCACAAGCGCAGCACCGCCAAGCGCATTCGCGAGCTCGGTGGAGAGCCGGGAAGTGGGTCAGGCATGCCCCGGGTGCCCAATGCGATCGGCGAGATGGCGGGCAAGACGATGGCCGCGGTCAAGGGTCAGGTCGGGGCCGCCCGCGCCCTGATCACCTCCCAGCCGGAGACGCACCTGCGCAACGTGCAGGAGGAGCTCCGGGAGGAGCATGTCGAGATCGCCATCTACACGCGCATCGAGACGCTGGCCACCGAGGTCGGCGATCGCGACACCGCTCAGCTCGCGCGCGGCATCCGGCGCGATGAGGAGCGGATGGCCAAGTACCTGGACGGTGAGCTGCAGCGCCTGGTCAAGGAGATCGTCCGCGCTGAGATCCCGCGTGACCAGCGCTCGACGCCCACCCGCCGGCGCACGGCGACCAGCAACTCGCGCTCACGTCGGCGCGCCTCGGGCGCATCCACAGGCAGCCGCAGCACGAGCGGCCGCAGCAGCGGCAGCCGCAGCCGCTCCGGCACGGGCAGCGCCGGCAGCTAAGCGCACCGACCGCGGTTGTCCGCTGCGCCGTAACGCAGGCGATCCCGCTCGGCGCCTCACCTGGCCTCTGCGCCGCCCAGCCCGTGGGCAGAATGAAGCCATGAGCGACAGCGAGAGCTTCTCGGGCCGGGTGGCGCTGGTCACCGGGGCCAGCGGCGGGATCGGGGCCGCGGTCGGTGAGCGCCTGGCCGACCTGACCCTGGCCGTGCTCGCCAACGGCTATGTGACCAACCAGGTCATCTCCATCGACGGCGGCCTGTACCCGAGTTGACGGCTCGCGAACTCATCGATGCGGCCGCCGGGCTGCTGGTCGATCTCGACGGCACGCTGGTCGATTCCTCAGCGCCGGTGGAGCGGGTGTGGACCGACTTCGCCTCCCGCCACGGGCTCGAGCCGGTCGCGGTGCTGCGCTTCGCCCAGGGCCGGCCATCACGCGAGACGGTGCGGCTGCTGGCCCCGCAGGCCGACCCTGACCGGGAGGCGCAGATCGTCGAGCAGGGCGAGGTCGGCGATCCGGACGGGGTCGTGGCCCTACCGGGCGCGGCGGCGCTCCTGAACAGCGGCCGGCGTTTGGCGATCGTCACCTCGTGCTCGGCCGCACTGGCCCGCGTCCGGCTCGACGCGGCCGGGCTGCCCCACCCGCCGGTCATCGTCTCCTCTGACATGGTCGTGCGCGGTAAGCCGGAGCCCGAGTGCTTCCGGGCCGGTGCCGAGCGCCTCTCCACCCTTCCCGGCCACTGCGTCGTGTTCGAGGATTCCCCGGCCGGCGTCCAGGCCGGGCGGGCGGCGGGGGCGCGCGTGGTGGCCCTGCGCACCACACATCCCGAGGCGGAACTGGTCGGAGCGAGCGTGGTGATCGACGATCTCTCCGCGCTCCGCTGGTAGCCGGACCACGACACGTAGGATGGCCGCATGTTCGCGGGCTTTGACCAGCGGGAGCTGGACACGCCGCGCGGGAGGATCTCCGCGCGCGTGGGCGGCAGCGGGCCGCCCTTGCTCCTCCTGCACGGTTATCCCCAGACAAGCCTGATGTGGCGCGACGCCGGGCCACTGCTGGCCTCAGAGTTCACCGTGGTGGCCGCCGACCTGCCCGGTTACGGGGACTCCTTCCGCCCCGCGCCGACCGAGGATCACTCTGCGCACAGCAAGCGGGCGATGGGCGCTGACCTCGTGGCCGCGATGGGCGCGCTCGGCTTCGAGCGCTTCGCCGTCGCCGGTCACGATCGGGGCGGGCGGGTCGGCTACCGGATGGCCCTCGACCACCCTGGCCGGGTGGAGCGCCTGGCCGTCCTGGACATCGTGCCGACGGCGGAGGTCTGGCGACGGATCGATCGGACCTCAGCCCTTCTGTACTGGCACTGGCCGTTCTTGGCGCAGCCCGCCCCGCTTCCCGAACGGCTGATCCTGGCCGCCGCGGATGACTTCGTGGACGAGCACCTAGGGCGCATCGGGCTGGGCGTGAGCCCCGGGCGCTACCCGGCCGAGGTCATGGCCGTGTACCGGGAGCAGCTGCGCGATCCCGCGACCCTTCAGGCCATCTGTGAGGACTACCGCGCGGGAGCCGGGATCGACATCGAGCACGACGAGGCCGGCGGCCCGATCACGTGTCCGGTCCTGGCCCTGTGGGGCGCCCGGGGCGCGCTGCCTGTCTTCTACGGTGACGTGCTCGAGGTCTGGCGGCCCTGGACGACCGACCTGCACGGTCACGCGATCGACGCCACCCACTTCCTGGTCGAGGACGAGCCCGACCAGGTCTCGCTGGAGCTCCGCCGGTTCTTTGGAAACTGAGAACGCGTCGGGCTATTCTCCTGTTTACGGGTCCGGTTTCCGACTTTTAGAAGGGGAGTTCTCGATGCTGCATCACCAGCTGCCGTGGTACGTCGCCGGCCCCGTCCTGGGGCTGTGTGTCGTCGCCGCCCGGCTGCTCATCAACGGCCGGCTCGGGGTGACCGGGGGCTACTCGGAGATCGTCGGGCGCGTGCTGGGGCGCTCACTCAGGTTCGACTGGCGCGGCTGGTTCCTGATTGGGATCGCCCTCGGAGGCGCCGGGTTTGCGATCGTCACCGGCGGTCCTGATTTCCACGGCTACGGCTGGCTGACCGCCAGCCTTCATGGCTCAGACCAGGTGCTGATCGCCCCGATCCTCGTCCTGGCCGGCGTCCTGATCGGCTACGGGGCCAAGCTCGCCGGGGGCTGCACCTCCGGGAACGGCCTGAGCGGCACCGCGATGCTCTCCCCCGCCGCCCTGACCGCGACGGCCACCTTCTTTGCCACCGCGATCATCGTCACCTTCATCACCACGGTGATCGCATGAGGTCCCGTCTGACTGGCCTGGGTATCGGGGTCGTATTCGGCGTCACCCTGTCCTGGAGCGGCATGACCAGCCCGGTCGTCATCCGCCAGGCGCTGCTGTTCCAGCAGGCCTACCTGTTCCTGTTCTTCGCCAGCGCCGTGCTGGTGGCCACCGTTGGTCTGCTGATCCTGCGTCGTCGCCAGACTCGCGCTCTGATCAGCAAGCAGCCGGTGACCTGGAACCGAGAGAGCGTCGGCCGCCGGCACATCGTCGGCAGCCTCGTCTTCGGCCTCGGCTGGGGCATCACCGACGCCTGCCCCGGCCCGATCGTCACCCAGGTCGGCCAGGGCATCCTCTGGGGCGTGTGGACGCTGGCTGGAGCGATCCTGGGCGTCTACCTGTACCTGCGCCGCGATCAGCCCGAAACCGAACCCGCCGTCGAGCGGCCCGTGACCACGATGGCCTGAGGATCGAGCCGGGCGAGCGCGTCACTCCGGCGGCCCGACCCGAGCCCGCCAGCGGGCTCACGGGCATTCTCTAGGACCCGGTGGCCGCGGCGGCGATGAGCCGGGCGGCATCGTCTGGTGTGAGACGCTCGGTGTTGATGACGAGGTCGTAGTGCGTCGGCTGCTCGGAGTCGATGCCATAGAAGCGCTTGATGTAGTCGGCGCGGGCGGCATCACCGCGCTTGACCGTCCGGGCTGATTCGTGGTCGTCGATCTGGAGAGACGCGGCCAAACGGCGCCGGCGTGTCTTCGGCGGCGCGGTGATGAGGACACGCAGAACATCGGTACGACCGGCAAGCGCGAGCGAGGCTGCGTGGGCGACGATCACGACGCGGCCCGCGGTTGCCGTCTCCTCGATCACAGACTTGATCAGACCGCGGAGGTCCCCGCTCGAATGGAGGCCATAGCTGGCCTCCTCGGGGAGCACCATCCCACTTGTCGCCATGCCGGCGGGCCCGAGCCCTTCCAGAAGCTTGGAGAGGATGGACTTCCGTTGCTCGACGTCGGCGACCACGTCCTGCTCGACCCCGGCCTCGGTTGCTGCGCGGGCCACGATGTCCTCGTCGATCAGCCGAAAGCCGAGCGCGTGCGCAACGAGGCGCGAGGCCTCCGCCCCGGCGGCCCCGTCGTGATGAGAGATACAGACAACCCCGTAGCCCAACGCCAGTCAACACTATGAAACGTGGTGGGCCCGCGTCAAATA
>DASVYO010000075.1:0-8550 GCA_036392135.1 Solirubrobacteraceae bacterium | reverse complement strand
GCCGCCCACGGCTCCCCGGTGCTGGCCGACGGCACGATCGATGAGCAGGTGGCGCTGGCCGGCGGCCGGATCTGGGCCGGCAACCCGATCGACGCCTTCTCGCGCGCCGTGCAGGCCGACTATCTCAACTGGCTGGCCGGCGAGCGCTCGGGTGTGAGTGCGGTGACGCCGGCCGTGCGCGTCGTGCTGGTCGGGCGCGGCACCCCGACCGATGCCCTGATGGCCCGGTTGCCGGGCTTCACCGCCGCGCGCCGCGACCGAACCACGGTCATGTACCAGCGGATCGGCTGAGCGCGCTGCGCAGCCGGTCGCCCAGGCGACCGTGACGGCGGGCCGTGTCCGGGGTGGCCACCGCCCGCGCCAGCACGGCGCCGTCCCCGACCACGATCGTGGCCACCCGGGCCCGCGTGATCGCCGTGTAGAGCATCTCGCGGCGCAGGAAGAACGCGCCCGCCGCCGGGTGGGCGATGATCACCGCCACCGGCAGTTCAATGCCCTGGCCCCGGTGTACCGAGCAGGCGTAGGCCAGCCGCAGCCGCTCGGCATCCTCCGGGGGCAGGCGGAAGACCGCCTCGTCGGCGGCCAGCAGCAGCGCCGCCGGCTCGGATTCACCGTCGTCGGTCCGGCCGCCGTCGATCTCGTCGAGCAGGCGCAGCACGGTCCCGTTCATCAGGCCGAGCTCGTGCAGGTTGCGCCCGGTCATCATCAGCTTGTCGCCGATCCGCAGTCGTCCGCCGCGGACGGGCCTGCCGTCCGGGTTCAGCGCGGCGCGCAGCGCCTGGTTGACAGCGTCGATGCCCAGCTCGCCGCGATACACCGGCGCGAACACCTGGATGTCGGTCACCGGGTCGACGCCATAGTGCGCGGGCAGCCGCTCGGCCACCAGCGAAACTATCTCCTCCCGGGCCGCGACCGGTGAGCTGCGCTCGATCAGGAACAGGTCGCGGCGCATCTCGGCGCCAGGGCGGAAGCTGGGCAGCCGGCCCTGGCGGATGGCGTGGGCAGCCTGCACGATCATGCTGCCGGCGGCCTGGCGGAAGATGTGGGTCAGGCGGGTGGTGGGCACGCGGTCGGACCCGACCAGCTCCGCGAACGGCTTCCCGGCTCCGACCGGCGCGAGCTGGTCGGCATCGCCGACGAGCACGACGTGCGTGCCGTCGCCGACCGCTCTCAGCAGCGTGACCAGCAGCTCGAGGTTGGCCATCGAGGTCTCGTCGACGATCAGCAGCTCGCAGGCCAGCGGGTCCTGCTCGTCGTGCGTCGGACCCTCGCCGGGCACCCAGCCGAGCGCAGAGTGCACGGTGCGCGCACGCAGGCCGCTGGCCTCGGTCATGCGCACCGCGGCCCGTCCCGTCGGCGCCACCAGCATGACCCGCAGCCCCTGGCCGGTGGCGGTGGTCGCGATCGACCTGATGGAGGCCGTCTTGCCGGTCCCGGGTCCTCCGGTGATGACCGACAGGCGGTGGGCAAAGGCGGCCCGCAGGGCCCCCTGCTGCTCCTCGGTCAGGCCGGCGGCCTCCGCCGAGCCGCAATCGGGTGCGCGCATCCGCTCGGCCGGCTCGGCGCTGATCAGCTCGTCCACCCGGGCGGCCAGCTCGGCTTCGAGCTCGGCCGTCGCCGCCCGGTACAGGAAGCCGTCCTCGCGGACGAGCCGCCCGGAGGCGATCAGCGCCTCGACCGCCTCCGGCTGGGGGGCCTGACCGATCAGCTCCCGCACCGCGCCGACCAGCTCCTCCTCAGGGAGGCAGGTGCTGCCGCTGCGCTCCGCCTCGGCCAGCGCGTGGATGACGGCGGCGCGCTCGCGCTGCGCCGGTTCCGCCGCCCCCGACGCCCGGGCGATGCGGTCCGCGAGCGTGAAGCCGACCCCGAACAGCGTGGTCAGCTCGTACGGGTTGCCGGTCAGGATCTCGTGCGCGCCGTTGCCGTAGTGCTCGTGGATGCGGCCGGCCAGGTAGGCCAGGCCGTGCGGGGCCAGCATCAGATGCAGCCGGCGCGTGATGCGGAGCTCCCGCCACGAGTCGGCGGCCTGCTCGGCGCGCAGCCGCCGCAGCCCGACGGCGGCGAAGGCGCCCAGCGGGTCTGTGTCGATCGCCTCCAGGACCCGGGCGGGGCCATGCTGGTCAACCAGCTGGACGGCTCGCTTGGTGCCCACGTGACGGATTCGCTTCAGGTACAGGACCAGTGACTGGGGATCCTCGGGGGGCAGCGGCCGCGCCTCGGCGACCTTGACCTGCCGGCCGTAGCGGCTGTCGTTGACCCATTCACCCCTGACGTGGACGCGCTCGCGCTCCTCGAGATGGACCAGCGGCCCGACGAGCGTCACCGGCGTCCCGTCGCCGGCGGCGCCGTCCAGGACCGCCCAGCCCGAGTCCGGGTTGGCGAAGCGCACCTGGCGGATCGTGACCTCGGCCTCGAAGCGGTCCGGCATGGCGCTGACGTTAGAGTCGCCGGGCCGGGAGGTCCTCGATCGTGACACCGGCGTCACAGGTCGGGTCCAGTCACGACCGGCGTTCGGCGGCGCTGACCGCGGCGGCGATCCCCTCGCTGCCCAGCAGCGGCCCGAAGCGGCCCACGATCGGCCGCACCGCGGCCAGGCCGACCCGGCCGCGGGTGCCGAGCGGCTGAACCCGGGCCTGCGTCGAGAGCCGCGATCCCGACCCGGTGGACTCGACCCAGTGCGCGAATACGACGCGGGCCGTGCCCCGCCGATCCCAGGCCCGGAACTCGGCCGGACCGGTCAGGCGCGGGTAATCGCGGCGCAGCGTCCAGATCCGGCCCACCAGGCCCGACACGATCGAGAGCTCGTCCTCGGCCAGGATCGTGAACGGGGGCTCGCGGAACAACTCCTCCACGGTCAGTGCCGGCCGGAGCCCGGGAATCCGCCAGCGCACCAGCCGGCCCAACAGCCCGGTCTCACTGAGCGGCAGCTCACGCGCCGCGCCCCACAGCGCCTCAACCGGCACCGAGCTCTCCCGCGAGTGAGACACGCGCAGCCCGTCGTCGGGGATCCAGTGGTCGAGGTCGGGTTGCATCCGCGCGGTCTACGCGGGGGCCGGTTCCGGGATCATCCGGTGATGATCGCGCACACGCTCGCCCCCGTGAGAGCCGCGTCGGCCGACCGGCTCGGCCTCCCTCGGTCACTGCCGGGGGCGGGCGGCGTGGTCCTGACCTTCGATGACGGACCGCATCCCGAGGGCACGCCGGCGATGCTCGAGATCCTCGCCGGCGCCGGCGCGCGGGCCACGTTCTTCGTGGTCGGCGAGCAGGTGCGCCGGCGCCCGGCGCTGCTCCGGGAGATCGAGACGGCCGGGCACCTCGTGGCCCTGCACGGCGACCGCCACCGGCTGCAGCTCCGGCTGCGCGCGGAGGAGCTCGAGGAGGATCTCGTCCGCGGGAGCGCCGCGATCGAGGACGTGCTTGGACACGGACCCGTCTGGCATCGGCCCCCGTACGGCATCTACAGCCCGGCCGGGCTGCGCGCCGTCCGCGATCATGGCCTGAGACCGCTGCTGTGGTCGCGCTGGGGCAAGGACTGGCGGAAATTCACCACCCCGCGGCGGATCGCCCGGCGGATCGCACCGGGGGTGTTGCCGGGCGACGTAATCCTCCTGCACGACGCCGACTTCTACAGCGCCAGGGGCTCGCATCGGCGGACCGCGGGGGCTCTGACGCTGATCGCGGCCGAGCTGGAACGGCGAAAAATCGCTACCGTCCTACCTGTCTGACAGCCTTGCCGGAGCGCTGACTCACTGGCAGATCGGCGATCTGGCGAATGTCACGCCGCCGGCCGGCCGGGCTTGGTCTCAACCCGCAGCCCTGGGGCGCCTCACTCTCACATGACCTCCGCTTCCGCTTCCGCCTCCGCCTCGAGCGCCCCTGACTATGCGCGCTTCGCGATCGGCTTCGATCATCGCGACCGCGGGCGCCTGCATTCCCTGATCGATGAGGTGCTCGACTCGAACCGCTGGTCGGAAGCCGACATGACCCAGCGCTTCGAGGCCGGCTGGGAAGCCTGGAACGAGCTGCCCGCCGTGGCCGTGTCGAGCTGGGCGGGCGGCGCGCTGGCCGCGCTGCATTTCGCCGGCGTCCAGGGGGAGACGGTCCTGTGCCCGTCGAACACGTTCATGGCCACGCCGCTGGCCGCGATCCGGTCGGGGGCCGAGGTCCAGTTCGTCGACTGCAACCGTGAGGACCTGTGCATGTCCTTTGCCGACTTCGAGGCCAAGGCGGAGAAGCACCGGCCGCGGGCGGCCTTCCTGGTCCACATCGGCGGTCACATCGCCTTCGAGTCCGAGCGGATCGCCGCCTACTGCCGCGAGCACGACATCTTCCTGATCGAGGACTGTGCCCACGCCCATGGCGCGCAGTGGAGGGCCCCGCATGACCCGCATGTGGTCCGCAAGCCGGGCTCCTACGGCGACGCGGGCGTGTTCTCGCTGTACGCGACCAAGACGATCTCCACCGGCGAGGGCGGCGTGCTCGTCTCCCGCCGGCCCGAGGTGCTCGAGCACGCGCGCGACTTCCGCAACTACGGCAAGCCGCGCCACCAGGTGGCCGGGCTGAACTTCCGCATGTCGGAGTTCACGGCCGCGCTGGGCCTCGTCCAGATCGAGCGTCTGCCCGAGATCGTGGCCTGGAAGAACCACGTCGCCCGCACGGAGCTCGATCCGCAGTACCCGGCCCGGCTCGAGCTGCCCGAGGGGATGCAGTCCGGGCTGTACAAGTACATCGTGTTCGACTGGCTCGAGCGCTCCACCGGTCGGGTCTATGACGAGCCCTGCCATCGCATCCTCGGTCATGACGTCGAGCTGCCCAACTCCGACTGGGTGGCGCGTAACCACTCCTGCGTCCCGCTCTATTACCGGCCGGAGGCTCGATGACCGGCGCCGCGCACAGGAAGCTTTCATGAGAGTGCTGGTCACCGGCGGCTCCGGGTTCATCGGCAGCCACGTCGTCGACAAGCTGCGGGCCCGCGGGCACGAGCCGGTCATCTACGACCTGCGCCCGTCGCCCTGGCACCGCGATCCCGCCCGCCCGGTGGACACCGTGCTCGGCTCGATCACCGACCGCGAGGCTCTCGAGCGCGCCCTGCACAGCTGCGACGCGGTCGCCCACCTGGCCGCCGTGGCCGACGTCAACGACGTCCATGCCGAGCCGGAGGACGCCGAGCGGATCAATGCCCGCGGCACCGTGGCCGTGCTCGAGGCCGCCCGCCGCGCCGGGGTCAAGCGGATCCTGTACGCCTCGACGATCTGGGTCTACTCGGACTGCGAGCCCGACGAGGTGGACGAGGACACCCTGCTGCCGCCGCCCAGCCACCTGTACACGAGCACCAAGCTGGCCGGCGAGCTCTACTGCAAGGCCTACCAGGAGCTCTACGGGATCGACTACACGATCCTGCGCTTCGGCATCCCCTACGGCCCGCGCGCTCGCGAGGCGGCGGTCATCCCCGCGTTCGTCAACAAGGCGCTCGCCGGTGATCCCCTGACCCTGGCCGGGGATGGCAGCCAGTCCCGCAAGTTCGTCTACGTCGAGGATCTCGCGGATGGCGTGGCGCGCGGCCTCGATGACGTGGCCGTCAACCGGGTCTACAACCTGGCCAGCGACGAGACGGTGACCATCAAGCAGATCGCCGAGACGATCAAGGAGCTGATGGGCGACGTCGAGATCGTCCACACGCCCGCGCGCCCCGGTGACTTCGGCGGCAAGATCGTCTCCAGCGAGCGGGCCGAGCGCGAGCTCGGCTGGACCGCGGCCACCCCATTCAGCGAGGGTGTGCGGAAGTACATCGAGTGGCGTCACGAGCAGGCCAGGTCCAAGGCCGACCATGAGGACGCCGCGATCATCCCCGCCGGCGAGCCCGACCAGGAGGCCAGGCCGCGCAAGGTCCTGATCATCTCGGCCGACATCGGCGAGGGACACGACCTGCCCGCGCGCGCCGTGGCCCGTGAGTTCCGTGACGAGGACCCCGACGCCAACGTCTCGATCGTCAACGGGCTGCCCGCGATGGGACCGATCCTGACCAAGGTCCTGCGCGAGAACTCGGCCTTCATGTTCCAGCACCTGCCGTGGCTGTTCGACTTCCAGTACTGGCTGTTCATGTACTTCGCGCCTACGCGCTGGCTGTCACGGAAGCTGCTGACCTTCTTCGGGCGCCGTGGCCTGATGCGGATGATCCGTGCCCACGATCCGGATCAGATCGTCTCCACCTACCCCGGGGTGACCGCGATCCTGGGTGAGCTGCGCCGCACCGGCCGGCTCAAGGTGCCCTGCTACTCGTCGATCACCGACCTCGCCGGGCTTCAGTTCTGGGCTCACCCGGGGATCGATCTGCACTTCATCACCCACCCTGAGTCGGCCGAGGAGGTGGAGTCGATCGCCGGGCCCGGCAGTGTCCGCTGGGCCAAGCCGCCGACCTCCGCCGCCTTCCTCGCCGCCCGCTCGCGTGAGGAGGCCCGGCGCGCTCTCGGCCTACCCGCCAGCGGCCGCGTGATCGCCGTGTCCGGCGGCGGCTGGGGGGTCGGCGACCTGGCCGGCGCCACCCAGACCGCGCTCGAGTTCGAGGATGCGACCGTGCTCTGTCTGTGCGGACGCAACGACAAGCTGCGCGCCAAGGTGGCGCAGCGCTTCGCCGGCGAGCCCCGTCTGCGGCTGATGGGCTTCACCGATCGCATGGGCGACGTGCTCGCCGCCGCCGACGTGCTCGTGCACTCGAGCGCCGGCCTGACCGTGCTCGAGGCGATCATCCGCGGCTGCCCGGTGGTCTCCTACGGTTTCGGCGTCGGTCACGTGCGGGCCTCCAACCGGGCCCTGGAGCGCTTCGAGCTGGCCCAGGTGGCCCGCAACCTGAAGGAGCTCCGGCCCAAGGTCGAGCGGGCCCTCGAGCTCCGCACCGAGCCCGACCCGCGCTTTGCCCGCCGGCCTTCCACCGCCTCGCTGATCCTGGCCGATGAGCGGCGCGCCCGCACCCTGCCGGTCTGGCGGGTGCGCTCGATCCGGGCCGCGTTCAGCACCGGGCTGGCCGTGCTCGTGGCGGCCTGGGTCCTCACCACCGGCGCGAGCTACTCGCTGGTGTCGCACTTCGCCCACATCCGTCCGGTGACCGCGGTCGAGACCGACCATCCCGAGGTCGGCGTCCTGGTCGATGCTCCCGGCCGCCAGGTGCCGGCCGTGGCCGGCCTGCTCTCGAGCTACGGAATTCACGCCTCGTTCGCGGTCGCGCGAGCCTCCTACCCGGTTGACGCCACGGTGGTGCAGTATGGAGATCAGCCCCTGCCGCGACTGCCCACGGGCGGCTTGGTGCGGTGGCTGGGCACGCGGGGGGAGCTTCACAAGCTGGTCGGCAATCTCGGGCACGGCCACCACTTCCTGTACGCCTCGAGCGGTCCCAGCCTGGGCCAGTGGCTGTTTGCGCACGGGGCCGGTGGCCGCCTGGTCGCCGGGGCCGTTCGTCTCGATGACGGCCGGGATCCCCTGGGAAACCTGCGACCCGGCGAGGTCATCGAGCTGACGATCACCAAGCCGTCCATGCTGGCGCCGCTGCTGGACAAGCTGGTTGCCGGCCTGCGGGGCGACCACCTCGCCGCCGTCCCGGTCGGGCGCCTGATGCGCGACGCCGGCGTTCCCGGTTAGCCTCACGACACCGCCCGCCGAGGACACGCCGGCCGCACCGAACCTCGAGGACGTCCGGGATGCGGCCGCTCGACTGGCCGGCCGTGCCCACCGTACGCCCGTGCTCACATCGCGCACGCTTGACGAGCTGGCCGGCGCGCGGCTGACCTTCAAGCTCGAGGCCTTCCAGCGCGCCGGCGCGTTCAAGTTCCGCGGCGCCTACAACGCGATCGCGCGCCTCGATGAGGACGCTCGCGCCCGCGGGGTGTGCGCGGTCTCCTCCGGTAATCACGCGCAGGCGGTGGCGCTGGCCGCCCGCCTATGCGGGACCGCCGCGACGATCCTGATGCCCGCCGACGCGCCGGAGCTCAAACGAGCCGCCACCGAGGGCTACGGAGCCGAGGTGGTTGAGTTCGACCGCTATCGCGACGACCGGGAGCAGCTGGTCCGGAGGCTGGCCGCCGAGCGCGGGCTGGAGCTGATCCACCCGTTCGACGATCCGCGCGTGATCGCCGGCCAGGGCACGGTCGCGCTCGAGTTGCTCGAGCAGGCTCCCGAGGGGCTGGATGCGCTCGTGCTGCCGGTCGGCGGCGGCGGTCTGCTGGCGGGCTGCGCGATCGTCGCCGCGGCCCTGTCGCCGGAGACGAGGGTGATCGGCGTCGAGCCCGAGGCCAGCGACGATGTCGCCCGCTCGATGGCCAGCGGCCGCCGGGAGCGGGTCACCGTGGGTCGCACGATCGCCGACGGCCAGCAGACGGCGTCGCCCGGGGAGATCACCTGGCCGGTGATCCGGGACCTGGCCGATCGGGTGGTGACCGTCAGTGATGAGCAGATCCTCAGCGCCCTGCGGCTCCTGTTCGAGCGGATGAAGGTGGTGGCCGAGCCGAGCGGAGCCTGCGCGCTGGCCGCGGTGCTGGCGGGGGGCCTCGGCCTGGCCGG
>DASVYO010000074.1:0-11436 GCA_036392135.1 Solirubrobacteraceae bacterium | reverse complement strand
CAGCGACGGCGCGACCACGTCGCAGGCGATTCGCATGCTGCTCAGCAGCCGCCACAGCGCGAACCCGCCGGGGCCAGCCTCATAGCAGACCGCCAGGCCTTCTGGGCCGCCGAGCTTCTCGATGAAACGGCGGATGGCCTTCTCGGTCGTCTCAATCCGCGTCAGCTCCGGCTGACCGCCCTTCGGCGCCAGCGTCGCGGCAACGATCGACAGCTTGTGCACGTCGAGTGCGACGAACAGACGCGCATCGGCAGGGGCGAGCGAGGTAACGTCAGGCATGGCTGGTCCTCCACAGGTCGTATGCGGCTCTGGCCTTGGCGGCCCTTGACGAACCGCGATTGTCCAACCCGCGAAAGATGCGACGCGCGAGGACCAGCCTCATGCGTCCATGCTGACTAGCTTAGGTCCGGCATCGGGCGTTAGCCGCGGATGCGGCCGGGGCGGAGCGGGCGGGCGTGTGTGCTGACTTTCTCGAGGGCCCGCGTCAGAACTCTGATCTCGTTGTCGGTGAGGTGTTGGGCGAAGTGTCGTTCGATTCCGTCTCGGTGGTAGCGGCGGGCACGGTGCATGGTGTCGGTGCCGTCGTCTGTGGCAACGACGAGGATTGTGCGCCTGTCGTGCTCGGGGCGGACGCGGCGGACGAGCCCGGCCTGCTCCATCTTGTCGACGAGGCGCGTGAAGCCGCTCTTGCTGTGCAGGATGTTTCCCGCGAGTTCGGTCATCGGAATGCCGTCGGGCGATTCCTCGAGGTGGACGAGGACGTCGTACCAGCGCAGCGGGAGACCGGCCTGGTGCTCGAGTTCGGTATCGAGCACGCTCTGCAGCGCCAGGGCGCTCTCGAAGAACAGGCGCCAGGCACGGAGCCGCTCGGGCGAGGGACTTGACAGAGACTGTTCTCCGTGGGATAGTTCGTTTTGCAACTGTTCTGACACGGACGTTTGCAAAGCATACCAACCACCGGGGAGAGGAAGTGGGAGATGACCGCCATCTCTGCAGAGCGAGCCGAGCAGGGTTACGCGCTGGGTGAGAACGAGGGCGAGGCGATCTGGCTGCTCGGGATGCTCCAGACGATCAAGATCGGCCGCCAGGACACCGACGGCGCGTACGGACTGATCGAGGTCGTCGTGCCGGCTGGCGTCGGCTCGCCGTGGCACGTCCACCTCGAAGAGGACGAATGGTTCTACGTGCTCGAGGGCGAGGTGACCGTCTGGGTCGCAGACACCAAGCTGACGCTCACGCCGGGTTCGTTCGCGTTCGGTCCCAAGGGGGTGCCGCACACCTTCTACGTCGAGACCGGAGTCGCAAGGATGCTCGTCGGATTCGCCCCGATGCAGTTCGAGGGGTTCCAACGCGAGGTCGGCGAGCCCGCCCTCGAACGTGTGCTGCCGCCGCCAGCCGAAGGCCCTGCGAACATCGCGAGGTTGATCCCGATCGCGAAGCGCAATGGGTTCGAGATCCTCGGACCTCCCGGGCCGCCCCCCGGCCACTAGACCGCCCCGACCGGGAGCGCGCCACACACGCCGCGCGCGGCGCGCTCCCCACCGCTACCAGCACCACCGGCGGACCGGAACAAGTGGCTCCGACTCCGCCCGCCCCAAGCCGACAACCCCAAACCAAGAAACAGGAGAACACGCATGTCCGTAACAGCCGTAGTGCGTCACAAAGTCGCCGACTACGACGCCTGGCGCACCGTCTACGACACCCTCGCTGACGTCCAGACCAACGGTGGCGTGACCGCCCAGAGCGTCCACCGCCTCGTCGGCGACGGAAACGACCTCCTCGTCGTCCACCAATTCGAGACGGCCGCCGCAGCCCAGGCGTTCTTCAACTCCGGCGAGCTGCGCGACGGGATGCAGCGGGCCGGCGTGCAGGGACGACCCACGATCGACATCTACCAGGACGCCTGAACAACCGAGATATCCGCTCCCTGCCCCGGCGCCGCAGGGAGCGGATCCCAATCTGATCGCCGCTGCGCATCACAGAGCGCGCCTCCGCCGACTGAACGCGAGCGACGCCCGCTCCAAACAACCACGATCTCGACACCGCCGGCACCGCCATGCGCTGCTGCCACCAGACCTGCTTCGTTACCGCCACGATACTTCGCGACGGTCCCGCCCGAGACTTCGTCGGCGCGTCACTGTTCAATGGTCGTTCGGGCGGCTCCGGTCGCCTCACCCGCCCACAGATGCGAACTTCGCGCGCAGCACGCTCATCGGTGGCTCCAGAACTCGTTGCCCCGAGCTCATGCCGGGCCATGCCGCAACGTTTGCTCTGAGCCCGGGTTAGGGCGAAAGCGGGCGAAAGTGCCCGGGCGCCGCGGTGTCGCCGAGGCTCCTCAAGCCGATCTCCGCGCCCTTTTGAGCCAACCCCCACCCTGTGAGCCTATGAAACGCTGCTTGTCATTCATCGTGTTGCTGGTCGCCTTGGCCATCCCGGCGACCGGTAGCGCGGCCACATTCGGCGCCGCCGTCGGCAGCGATTTTGCAAACCAGACGTATCACGTTTGGTCCCCGGCGCGGGTGATGCGATCGCTAGATGCCCTGTATTCCGCCGGCGGCCGGATCGCCCGCGCTGACTCCAACTGGGCCGGCGCGGAGCCTCACGCCCCCAAGCACGGCCGCGCCACCTTCAGGTGGGCCTATGACGATCAGATCGTCAGCGAGATGGCCCGGGCTCATCTCCGCTGGGAGCCCACCCTGCAATTCGCCCCCAAATGGGCGGAGGCACACCGGGCCAACGTGGTCGGGCCGCCCGGCCACAGGTTCGTGGTTCCGCTACCCCCGGGCAACTTCGGCACCATGGCCTACTACGCCGCCGCCTTCATCAAGCGCTACGGCGCCCATGGGGCGTTCTGGGCCAAGAATCGCAAGCTCCCGTACCTGGCTGTGAACACGGTCGAGGTGTGGAACGAGCCCGACAATTCCTACAACTGGGGCCCCGGTGTGAACCTGCACTCCTACGCGGCCATGTACGAGGCGGTCCGCTCGGCAGTGCGGCACGCCAGCCCGGGTACGAAGGTGATGACCGGCGGCCTGGCCTTCACGCACAGCTCGCTGCCGCGGCTGCTCAACGCCTTCGCGGGCATGCCGATCGATGTGCTGGCCATCCACCCCTACGCGTCCACGCCCGCGGGTACGGTCGCGCTGGCCGAGTCTTCGATTGCCGAGATGCGCGCCTATGGACGTGGATCCACGCCGATCGTCGCCAATGAATTCGGCTGGAGCTCCTCGCATCACGATTACAACTGGACACAGGCCAAGAACGTCAAGCCGTATGTGTACTCGGCGCTGATTGGCCTCTCCAAGCTCAGGCTCGCTGAGATTCTGCCCTTCAACTGGACCAACTCCCGCTTCGGTCTCAACGACGGCCCGTTCGCGCTGGCGCTCAAGAAGGTGAACCACCGCTGAGCGGCCTGATCCGCAGGTGAGCTGGGTGACCCGCCGATCTCGGGACGGCGGCGACGTTGCCGCGTCGGGTGTCGCCCCGGAGGCGATGCTCGCAGGCGGTGCGCTACGCTGACAGGGTCAGATAGCGAGGGCAACCAGAGGGCGAGACCTTCCTGTGAAACGTCCCCTTCCCGCGAAAGCCGCCTGATCTTCTGATGGCCGAGAGTCCACCTACGGGTGGGCTTTCCGCGTTAATCGCCGTGTGGAGCATCAGTCCGTCAGGCCCGTCCATGACGGACTGGAGGAACGCAAAAGCGGCGCCGGACGGCGGCGGATCAGGGCAGGATGTCGCTCAGCTTCGCCGTGAACTGCTCGCCCGACTCCTCGAGCTCGCCCTCGATGTGCAGGCGTGCCGGGCCGGTCTCGGTCCACAGGTCGAGGAAGTAGGCCCAGCCCGGCCGGTCCGGATCGTCGGACTTGGCGATCGCCTCGACCTGGTAGATCTCGCGCGGGGGCAACACCAGCGCCTCGGGGCAATCCTCCTCGACGCGACGGCGCAGGTCCTCGACTCTGAGCCGATCGCCAGACGCGACGCGCAGCTCCTCGTAGTCGCCGTCCACGACGAGGCCGACGACATCATCCAGGGCTCGGTACATCGGCTCGGGCATCAGCTCGAGGGATTCGCCTAGCTCTCCCCGTCCGCCCAACTCGTGGCTTGGCGTCAGGTCGAGCCGGCTGTAGAAGTAGTCTTCACACGCCGCGCGCGCCTGACGGCGGATGCTCTTGGACAGCCCGGCGCTGCTGAGAGCAAAGACCGCGGCATCGATCGCCTCCTCGAGCGTTCCGTGACGGCGTGTCAGCTGCGCGGTAATCGCGCGACCGTGCTCGGTGTCGCGCGCCATGGATGAGCCGTCCAACAGAATCGAGGGAGCGTCGTGACGGCTATAGCCCGCGCAGCCCCGCACCGCAGAGTGAAGGACGATGAGGTGGTCGCCCATTACGCCCGTGCGGGTGATGGATCGCCGGGCCTCATCGCGATCGGCCAGCTCGCCAAACGCCTGGTAATAGCGCTGCCATGACCATGCATCCTACGACCGCAGAACAAATCCCAGCCGCGTCTGACCGAGAACGCGAAAGCCATAGCGCCTCCGACATGGCCGGCCCGGACGATCGCATCCGCCGGCTGGCCGGCGCCGGATCTGACGAGTTCTATGAGAGCCCACACCTCCTTGGGTGGAAACACCCGAAGGTATCGTCCCAAAACGCGGCATCAACTCCGAGCCCACGATCGATCGGTAGCCCGCGACCGAAACACGAAAACGCGGGTGTTACCGGGGCGTTCTCAAAGCCGACGCCCGGATTCGAACCGGGGACCCCTTCATTACGAGTGAAGTGCTCTACCAGCTGAGCTACGTCGGCGACTCGCGGGCGCCAGTCTAGTGGCTCGACGCTCGCGCTCGGACAGACGCGCGGGCCTTCCGGCCCGTCGACTATGCGGACGGCCCCGGCGGGCCAGGGCCAGCCCCGCGGCCGGTTTCCGCCGCTCAGGGCAGGGGGTCCGGAGACGGGGGGCTGCCGTTGCGCTCGCGCCACTCCTCAGCCAGGATCGCCCAGCGCTCGTGGTCGCGCCAGCGGCCGCCGATCTTGAGGTAGCGCGGCGAGAATCCCTCCCGGCGAAAGCCGGCGCCGCGGGCCAGCGCGATCGAGTTGGTGTTGGTGGGCTGGATGTTGGCCTCGACGCGATGCAGACGGAGGGTCAGGAAGGCGTAGCGGAGGACCAGCTGGATCCCCTCCCGCATGTAGCCCTGACCGGCGAACGGCTTGCCGACCGCGTAGCCGAGATAGGCGCTCTGGAACCCCCGCCGGACGATCTGGGAAAGGTTGAAGAAGCCAACGATCGCCCCGTCCTCATCCCGGCACAGCAGCATGGCCTCGAAGTCGGCCCGGCGCGCGTCGGCCAGGTAGGCCGAGAAGCGCTCGTCATCGGTGGGGGCGGTCGCCCACGGGCTGTGGAAGGACCGGCTGGCCCGCATCAGAGTGATGAACTCCTCCCGGTCGGCCCGCGACGGGGAGCGCAGGAAGACGCGGGCCTTGGTCGTCATCGAGGTCATGGATCCAGGACGCGTTCGAGCTGATAGGCGAGCGCCTCGCAGGCGAGATCCTCGGTGACGTTCAGCTGAAAGCGCTGGCGCGTCTCCTCAACCAGTTCGATCGCGGCCCGCAGGCGACCCGGATGGGCGCCACCCGGGGTCTGGGCGTCCTGCGCCAGCTCGGCGCGCCGGTCACCGTGGCGGACCAGCTCGTCCGCCCCCCAGGCCAGACGGGCCAGGTCGCCGAACCACAGCGCGACCAGTTGCAGCTCGAGGTCGAGCGCCCCGGTCTGGACGCGGCGCCGTGAGCGTTTGATGCGCTCGGCCCACTCGTTCTCAACCCGCTTGCGGTCCTTGCGCGAGGTCAGCTCGAGCTCGGCGTCCGCGCGTGACTGCAGCTCAGCCGCCGCCGCCTCGCCGCGCTTGCGGACCGCGCTCAGCAGTCCGTCCCATGCCCGCCGGCCGACCGCGTCACCCGACAGCACCGCCCGGGCGTAGGCCTCAGCCGCAGCGCGCAGGGCGCGGCCGTCGCCTCCGGCAAGCTCACGCGCGCGCTCGGCGTCCTGAAGGCCCAGCCGCACGCAGGCCAGAGCCGTCTCGTGCTCGATCCCCTCGGCGGCCAGGCCCGCGGCCAGCTCCTCTGGACTCGTGGCCTCGAACCGGACGACCTGACAGCGGGAGCGGATCGTCGGCAGCACCTCGCCGATCCGATCGGTGAGCAGGATCAGGTGCACGAAGCTGGGCGGCTCCTCGAGGGTCTTCAGCATCCGGTTGGCCGCTTCGTCACCGAGCTCGTCGACGCGTTCCAGGACGAATACGCGGCGGCGTGATTCGAACGGGGTCCGGCTGGCGGCGGCGATCACCGGCCCGGCGATGTCGCTGACCAGGATCTCATGGGCCCCGCTGGGCACGACCCAGGTCAGGTCTGGATGCGCGCCGCTGTGGACCCGGGCCCGGGCGCCGTCGCGGTCGGGCGCCCCTTCGGACAGCAGCTCGGCGGCCAGGGCGCGGGCCGCCGCTCGCTTGCCCGATCCGCCGGGCCCGTGGAACAGGTAGGCGTGCGAGGCGGTGCCACCCTCGAGCGCCGGGGTCAGCACCGCACGGGCGTGGGGATGGCGTTCGAGCTCCGCGAGCATGGGCTGCGATCGTAGCCACCGGTAACGTCGGCGCCCACGCTCATGGCCCGCGGCAAGCTCATAACCATCGAGGGTCTCGACGGGGCCGGGAAGTCCACCCTGGCCGGCGGCCTGCTGACCGAGCTCCGGGCCCGTGGTCTGAGGGCAGAGCTGCTGCGGGAACCGGGCGGCGTGCACGCCGCCGAGCTGATCCGCGACCTGGTCAAGGATCCCTCTTCCCGGATCTCAGCCCGGACCGAGGCGCTGCTCTACGCCGCCGCCCGGGCCCAGCTCGTTGAGGAGGCCCTCGAGCCCCTGCTGAGAGACGGGACCTGGGTGCTGCTTGACCGGTTCGTCGACTCCTCCCTGACCTACCAGGGCGCGGGCCGGGAGCTCGGCCTCGAGCCGGTCCTGGCCATCAACGGCTTCGCCACTGCCGGCCTCGAACCGGATCGCACGCTGCTGCTGCGCGTCGATCCGGCCGTTGGGCTGGCTCGGTCCCGTGGCCGCGGCGCGCTTGACCGACTCGAGCGCGAGCCTGATGACTTCTTCAGTCGCGTCGCCCACGCCTACGACGAGCTGGCGCGCGCCGAACCGGCGCGCATCCGGGTGATCGACGCCGGCCAGCCGGCGGACGCGGTGCTGGCGGCGGCGATCAAAGCGCTGGCCGACCTACTGGTCTGAATAGCCGTCGGGGTGGGTGCGCATGAACCCCCAGGCGTCGGCCACCATCGTCTCCAGCTCGGGCTTCTCCGGCTTCCATCCGAGCTCGGTCCGGATGCGCTCGCCGGCCGCGACCAGCATCGGCGGATCGCCCGGGCGCCGGGGGGCTTCGCGGACCGTGATCGCGGCGCCGGTCACCCGCTCGGCGGCGGCGATCACCTCCCGCACCGAGAAGCCGTTGCCGTTGCCGAGATTGAAGATGCGGTGCTTACCGGGCTCGATGCCGTCGAGCGCGAGCGTATGAGCGGTGCTCAGGTCCTCGATGTGGATGTAGTCGCGGATGGCCGTCCCGTCCGGCGTGTCGTAGTCGGTCCCGAACACCTCCACGTGCGGGGTGCGGCCACTTGCCGCCCGGAGGATGTTCGGGATCAGGTGGGTCTCGGGCTCGTGGTCCTCGCCGGCGTCCCCGCTGGCGCCGGCCACGTTGAAGTAGCGCAGGCTCACCGCGCCGAGACCGTGGGCCACGCAGAAGTCGCCGATCATCCCGTCCACGGCGAGCTTCGAGGCTCCGTAGGCGTTGCTCGGGCGCGGCGGGGCGCTCTCGTCGATCGGGACCCGGTCGGGCTGACCGTAGACCGCACAGGTTGAGGAGAAGACCAGCCGGCCGACGCCCGCCGCCTTCATCGCCTCGAGCAGATTCAGGCTGCCCATCACGTTGTTGCGGTAGTAGAGCTCCGGCCGCTCGACGGATTCCCCGACGAGCGCGAAGGCGGCGAAGTGCAGAACGCCGTCAAAGCCACCGGCGAGCGCCGGGCCAAGCGCGTCGGCGTCCTGCAGATCGGCCACGACGAGCTCGGCGTCCGCCGGCACCGCGGAGCGGTGGCCCCGCTCCAGGCTGTCGAGCACCGTCACCTCGTGGCCACCGGCCAGCAGCCGCCGCGCCACGATCGACCCGATGTAGCCCGCGCCACCCGTGACCAGGAGCTTCACTGCTGTCGCGCGGGGAGGAGCACCGAGGTCATCAGCCAACATATAAACAGAGACCTAGAATCGGCGGTTATGTCTGACGCGTGGCAAGCGATCAAGGTCGAGGAGTTCGAGCACGTCACCGCCGGGTCCAAGGCGCTCCTGCGGCTCAGCGGCCGCGGCCGACGAGGTCGTGCGCCGGGCCACCGGCCGGTGCTGGTGATCGCCGACGGTCTCAAGGAGCACCGGTTCTCCCCGCTTCCGGCGCCGCCCGATCACAACCGGAACCTGCGCGCGGCCTATGCCGTCTCGGCCGGACTGGTGCGACACGCCCGCTCCTACTGGCTGGAGCATGACAACGGCAAACGCACGAACCTGCCCGTGCCCACAGCCGGTGTCGGACGGATGACGGCCGATCTGGTTCCGGCCGAGATCGATGCGGACCTGCCCGACACCTACGAGGAGACGCGCCGGCTGGAGCAGCGGATCCGCGAGCTGGAAGAGGTCCACGCGCGCGAGCTGCGCGATGCGGCCAGGAGGACGGCTGAGGCCGAGCAGCGTGTGGTCCGAGCCGAGGAGCAGGCCGCCGCTGCCGAGCGTCGGGAGCGTTCGATGGCCGATCAGCTGGCCAGGGCCCGCGGCGAGACTGATGCGGCCACGACCCGGGCGGCCGAGGCCGAGCAGACCGCTCAGTCCCTCCGCACCCAGCTCGCCGCCGCTCAGCGGGAGGTCTTTCAAGCCGCGGCCGCTCGCGAGCCGCTCGAGCGCGAACTCGCCGAGCTGCGCGCCGCGAACCGGACTCTCGAGCGTGAGTTCGAACAGGCTCGCGCCAATCTGCGCGTCCTGACCAGCGAGCGTGACGAGCTGAGTCGCCAGGCCACCGCTTTCGACGAGATCGCGGTCAAGACGCGCGAACGCGCCACTCGGGCCGAGAGCGAGCAGCGAAAGTCTGCCGAGTTGCTGCAGGAGCTCGAGACCTGGCGAGGCGAGCTCGAGCGGCGGCTGGCCGCCACCACGACCGAACTTGGGGTGGTCAAAGCCGCACGCGACGCTCACGAGCGCGAGCTGGAGCGCTTGCGCGGAGAGACGGCGGGGACTGGCGGCCGGGTCCCGGGGCTTGATCGGGCCGGCCCTGATCGGGAGAGCTCCGAGACCCTCGCCGCACAGGCGGCGGAGATCGAGCGCCTGGCCGCCGAGGTGGCGTCGCTGCGGGCCCGGACCGGCCGCGCCGACTGAACCGCTGTCCGAGGCCGGACTTTGGGCAATTTAGGGGGCCCGTCGCCAGGCATCGGAAACCGCAATTTGCGCCGCTTAAACGGGCAATTTGCCGATCGGGCGCAGTAAAATAGACAGGGCCCGTCACTGCTTCATCAGCCTCCGCGGCAGCCGCCCTTTCCGTCCGGAGGCTGCGGAATCATCCGCTGTTCACCCCTCGGCCAGACAGAGCGCCGGGCGGGGGCACGCGACCGGTGAGAATCGAGAGGAGCAGGTAGGAATGCCACAAGTACCGCAAGCCCAGACAAACCCCAGCGAAAAGGCTGGCGAAGGCCTCTCGATCCGGCGCTATCTGACCACGGCCGGCCAGCACCCGTTCGACGCGATCGAATGGGAGCATCGCGACGCGCGCATCGGTCACGGCGACAAGGTCTCCTTCGAGCAGCGTGGCGTCGAGTTCCCCAAGTCGTGGTCGCAGAACGCGACCAACATCGTCGCCCAGAAGTATTTCCGCGGCCAGCTCGGCTCCGCCTCGCGGGAGCACTCGGTGCGTCAGATGATCGGTCGTGTCGCCGGCACGATCGCCGGCTGGGGCCGGGAGCGCGGCTACTTCGCGAGCACCGAGGACAGCGACATCTTCGAGGCCGAGCTGACCCACATCCTCCTGCACCAGCTGGCGGCCTTCAATTCGCCGGTCTGGTTCAACGTCGGGTTCGAGGAGCAGCCGCAGTGCTCGGCCTGCTTCATCCTCTCCGTCGAGGACGAGATCGAGTCGATCCTGGCCTGGAACACCAAGGAGGGCAAGATCTTCCGCGGTGGCTCGGGCTCGGGCATCAACCTGTCCAAGATCCGCGGCTCCAAGGAGCCTCTGTCCAAAGGTGGAACCGCCTCCGGCCCGGTCAGCTTCATGCGCGGCGCCGACGCCTGGGCCGGCACGATCAAGTCGGGCGGCAAGACCCGCCGCGCCGCCAAGATGGTCGTGCTCGACGTCGACCATCCCGACATCGTCGACTTCATCCAGTGCAAGGCCAAGGAGGAGGAGAAGGCCGCCGCGCTGCGCGACGCTGGATTCGACATGTCGATCGACGGCGAGGGCTTCTACTCGATCCAGTACCAGAACGCGAACAACTCGGTGCGGGTCAGTGACGAGTTCATGCGCGCGGTCGAGAACGATGAGGACTGGCATCTGATCGCCCGCGTGACCGGCAAGCCGATCGGTGATCCGATTCCCGCTCGTCAGCTGATGAAGGACATCGCGGACGCCGCCTGGCGCTGCGCTGACCCCGGCGTCCAGTACGACACGATCATCAACCAGTGGCATACGTGCCCGGTCTCGGGGCGCATCAACGCCTCGAATCCCTGCTCCGAGTACATGCACGTCGATGACTCGGCCTGCAACCTGGCTTCGCTGAACCTCATGAAGTTCCGGCGTGCCGACGGCACCTTCGACGTCGAAACGTTCCAGCACGTGGTCGACATCGTGTTCCTGGCCCAGGAGATCATCGTTTCGCCCTCGAGCTATCCGACGGAGGAGATCGGGGCCAATGCCCGGGCCTTCCGGCAGCTGGGCCTCGGCTACGCCAACCTCGGCGCCTACCTGATGGCCGACGGCGTGCCCTACGACTCCGACGCCGGGCGCGGCACCGCCGCCGCGATCACCGCGCTGATGACGGGCCGCGGCTATCTCGGCTCGGCTCGGATCGCCGCCGCGATGGGACCCTATGACCGCTACCCGGAGAACCGCGAGGCGCACAACGCGGTCATGCGGATGCACCGGGATGCCTCGTACGCGATCCCGGAGGAGAGCTGCGTGGACGCCGCGCTGCTGGAGGCGTCGCGTCAGGCGTGGGACCAGGCGGTCGTGACCGGCGAGCAGCACGGTTATCGCAACGCCCAGGCCACGGTGCTGGCCCCAACGGGCACGATCAGCTTCCTCATGGATTGCGACACGACCGGCGTCGAGCCGGACTTCTCGCTGGTCAAGTTCAAGGAGCTCGTCGG
>DASVYO010000073.1:0-5611 GCA_036392135.1 Solirubrobacteraceae bacterium | reverse complement strand
CGGCGCACCGCACCGTGCGTCTGCTCGCACCACTCGCCGCCGATCTGAAGCAGTGGCGGCTGCGCAGCGGCCGCCCGTCCGCGAGGCAGCTCGTCTTCCCGTCCGCTGACGGCGCACCGTGGAGTCAACCGGCCTATCAGTCGTGGCGACGCCGCGCCTTCAGGCGCGCGCTCGACGGCGCCGGCGTGGAGCACGCCCGGCCCTATGACCTCCGCCACTCGTTCGCGTCGCTGCTGCTTCACGAGGGCCGATCGGTGATCTACGTCGCCCGCCAGCTCGGCCACGACGCGCGCCTCACGCTCACGACCTACGGCCACGTGATGGACGAGTTCGAGGACGCGCCCCGCCTCGACGCCCACACCGCGATCACGAACGCGCGGTCAGAGCTCACCGACGACCACCAGGCCGGCGCCTGGTAGAGAAGTCCCCTCCCCCGCCGCCCCATCGGGGGTGCATTTGGGGTGCATCAGTTTGTCTCCTCGTGTCCTCCCGCGTCCATCAGTGACCAACCGAACCCGCAAATATGCAGGGCATTTTGTGGGCATGACGAGACACGAGGGGACAAAAAGATCTGGATCGCACCCAGGAGGTCGCCGGTTCGAGTCCGGCTAGCTCCACTCTTCAGAAGATGCCCGCAAACCGCGTCGTGTCGCCTCGGAACGCAGCCTGGATGCTCGGGAACGCAATGTTGACCCCTCGTCACATCCAGGCAAGCCATCCCGACCGCGAGCAGACAGGCGCCGGGCGCAAGCGCCGGCCGCAGGCGCCCGGCGATCTCGGGGTTCGACCTGGCCGCCCCCATGCCTAGCCTCGCCTCTATGCGCGTCATTAAGAGAAGGCATGCGGGGTTTGGGGGACGCACCTCACCTTGAGGTTGAGCAACGGCGAACGTCGGCCTCGCGTGCGCTTCAAGTTCTATGAGGCGCAGCTCTGAGCGACCACTTCGGATAGGCGTCTCACTCCCTCGGCGATCGCGGGCGGCGCGAGGCTCCCATAACCGAGCACGATTCTGCTCGTCTCGGGCGGGGGGTCGGCGTGCCAGGCGCTCATCGGGTAGACGCTGACACCCCGGGTCAGCGCCCGCACACGGATGTCGTCGGCGTCGACGGGCGCCGGGAGCCGCACGACCGCGTGGAGTCCGGCCGCGGCGCCCTCGACCCGTGACTGCGGCAGGTGCCGGGCGACCGCGGCGACGAGCGCGTCGCGCCGCTCGGACTGGCGGCGCCGCGCCGTGCGCAGATGGCGGTCGTAGCTCCCGGAAGCTATGAGGCGAGCGAACACCGCCTGGTCGATCGCTGGTGAGCCGCCGTCGGCGTAGCGCTTGGCCTGGACGACGGCCTCGAGCCGGTCCTCCGGTACCACAAGCCAGGCCAGCCGCAGGGCAGGAGCGAGCGTCTTGCTAGCCGAGCCGAGGTAGGCGACGCTGTCGGGGGCGAGTGCCTGCAAGGCGGCCACCGGCGCACGGTTGTAGCGATACTCAGCGTCGTAGTCGTCCTCGATCAGCAACACGTTCCCGCCTTGGGCCCACCGCACGATTGCTGGCCGGCGCCCAGCGGACAGCACGACTCCGGTGGGGCACTGATGAGCAGGCGTCAGGAGCGCATGGTCACACCGGGCTGCGACTATCGCCTCGTCGCGGACCCCCAGCTCGTCGACCGGGACGGGGACGAGGTCCGCGCCATGGAACGTGAGTAGATCGCGGTGCTCGGGCAGGCAGGGGTCCTCAACCGCGATCCGTGGTGGCCTCCTCGTCGTCGCGGTGGCCGCCTGAACGAGGAGGCCAAGGGCCTGGGCGGCGCCCTGGCAGATGACCACCTGACGCGGCCGGCAGACGACACCTCGCGTGCGGGCGAGCATCCCAGCGACCGCGACGCGCAGCTCGCGCAGGCCACGCGGGTCGGAGTAGCCGAGCGCGGCGTCGGAGATTTCACGCAGCGCGTCGCGAGTGGCGCGCGTCCAGGCCGCGCGCGGGAACGCCCCGAGGTCCGGGTGGCCCGGGAAGAAGTCGAACCGCACCGTCGGTGACGCGCGGATCCCTCGGCGGGGCTGATCCGGTAGGCCCGGGACCGCGCCCGCCGCGCGGGGCTCGGGCAGCGCCAGGCGCACATAGGTGCCGGCTCCGACGCGAGCGTCGAGCCAGCCCTCGGCGACCAGCTGGTCGAACGCCGAGACGACGACCCGTCGCGAGACCCCGAGGTCGCCGGCTAGCGTGCGAGTGGGCGGCAGTCGCTCGCCGCGGTTGATCCGTCGCTCGCGGATCGCCGAGCGTAGCCCCTGCTCGATCTGGACGCCGAGCGGTGGAGCGCCCTCGCCCCGGCGCACCGAGAGCAGCAGCTCCGGGCCGGTATTGGACTCGTCAACTCGCATCAGATTGGAGCTTCTCAGATGCCATTGTCGCCACTACGGTACAGGCGTGGCCACTGCTGATCAGACCGCGTTGAAACCCGAACGGGACCGGGGACGTGGTGCGGGTCGTGCGCGCCTCCTCGCGCGCGGGGCACTGCTGCTGACCGCCGCCTTTCAGGGCGAGATCGGGATCTGGGGGCTGACCATGCCGCACTCGTTCTTCACCACGTATCCCGGGCTCGGCCACCACTGGGTTTCAGCGCTCGGTCCCTACAACGAGCATCTGCTCCACGATTACGCCGCCGCCGAGCTTGGATTCGCGGTCTTGCTGGCCGCCGCGGCGCTCTGGTTCGAGCGCCGGCTCGTGCTCGCGGCCGCGGTCGCGTTCTTGGCCGCCACGCTCCCTCATTTCGCCTACCACCTGACGACCGCGGGCGAGTTCTCGGCCGCCGACAATCTCGGCACCCTCGGCGGATTCGTGATCGAGCTCGTACTGGTGGCCGGCGCGGCGCTGCTCGCCTGGAGGGTCCCGGAATGAGGGTCTTGATCGCAGGCGCGACTGGAGTGATCGGTCGCCCGCTGGTCAGCCGGCTGCTCGCCGCCGGCCACGACGTGGCCGGCGTCACCCGCAGCGAGACCGCCGCTCAGACCCTCCGCGATTGGGGCGCCGAGCCGCACTCAGCCGATGTCTTTGATGAGTTCTCGGTGATCGACGCCTGCGTGGCCGCTCGGCCCGAAGTGGTCGTGGGCCAGCTGACGGCGCTCCCCACGGCGATCAACCTGCGCCGGTACGCGCGGGCCTTGGAGCCGACCAACCGTCTGCGCAGGCTTGCCACTCCCAACCTGATCGCCGGCGCGCGGGCTGCCGGCGCCCGGCGCATCGTCGTGCAGTCGGTCTCGTTCATCACGGCCCCCGAGGGACCGGCAATCCACGACGAGACAGCGCGCACCTACGACGACGCCCCCAGCGCCCTGCGTCCGGCCGTGGCCGCGGCCACGCAGATGGAGCGCGAGGTCCTCGCCGCGGCTGACCTCGACCCGGTCGTGCTGCGCTACGGATTCTTCTACGGGCCCGGCACACACTACGGAAGCGGCGGCAGCAACATCACCGAGATCCATCGCCGGCGCTTCCCGGTCGTGGGCCGCGGCACAGGGATCGCTTCGTTCCTGCACATCGACGATGCCGCCGGGGCGACGCTCACCGCGCTCACGGGCGGTGCCAGCGGGCTCTACAACGTGACCGACGACGAGCCCGCTCCAATGCACGAATGGGTCCCCTTCGTGGCCGGCGTGATCGGCGCCAAACCACCCCGCCACGTCCCCGTGTTCGTGGCACGCCTCGCCACCGGCCCCCACGTGGTCCACTTCGCGACGACACTGCGCGGTAACGACAACGCCCGCTTCAAGCGGACGTTCGACTGGCAACCATCGCACCCGTCGTGGCGCGAGGGATTTCAGAGCACCTTGAGCTACTGAGCTGAATGTCTTGAGGCAGGGGCCTGCGCCGATGCTCGCCTCCCAGTCTCGGCGGGCGCGGCCCGCCAGTGATGAATCTAGCCTGGCAGGTATCCCTGCCGCCGTGGGATAGCCGCGCGGATCATCGTGTTTGGATCGAAGTGCCTTTCGTCACCCCGCCTCCCGCTCCGGACGAGAATCGGCTGACGCCGCACTGCTGCTTCCTCGCAAAGCACGAGAACTCGACGTCGCGCGGAGGGTGTCGGGTTCGGGGAGAGATGCTATGCCGTCCGCAGACCCACGCTCTCCTGCTTTGCTCATGGAACGATCATCTCGTCGACGCGGGTCGCGTCCAAAGACTGCTGTAAATAGCCGCGGGGTGCTGTCGTAGTGACGGCGTAGGTTCCCTCAAGTCCCAGCAAGACGATGAAGGAGGCCTACGCCGTGAGACGCACCGTACCGCCATCGGCGGAGATACAAGCTGAGATCGACAAGCTGCTCGGTCGGGGGATGGTCGATGACCCGGGGTCGTGCACGTCCCAAGCGGCTTCTTGCCGCTGGAGAGGCCACTGGAGCATTCGCAAAGGCTCGCCGCACGGCCCAGGCTCGGCGCAGGAACGCATGTCCACGTTGCCCCTGGTTCATGACGAGGTTGGCGAGGCTGGTTCGTCAGCCGGCGAGCAGCCCGGTTTCGACCATGTGGACAAGCCGATCGACGACTTCGTCCAGGGCGCGTTCCTCACCGGGCTTCACGCCGGCTGCTACGTCGCCGCAGGCGTATGCGCGCTCGGACTCGTGATCGCGCTCGCACTGCCCGGCGCCCCGCCCTCTGCTTCCGTGATGCCGGCAGCGCCGGCCGTCGAGTAAACGAACCCAGATGATCACCGACGCACCGTCCCACCCAAGCCAGCGAACCACCAACCGACGGCCCGCCGCCATGCGCGAGGCCAGTTCCCTGCCGCCACGGCCAGCCGGCCTGCGGCTGCCAAGACACGGGCCTCTATTGAGCGCCGAGTGTCTGCATAACCAAAGACAACACGACTCCGACTCATAGAGGGAGGCTCCATGCCAGCGCTGCCGTGGACCACCGGTCCCTTCAACCCAACGGGCGACCGGGAGCTTCACGTTCTCACTTCGACCTTGCCGTTGACCCGCTACCGCGACGTACCGCGCTTCCTCCGCTGGGCCATGCGGATACGCAAACAGCTCGCCACCACCGACGGCTGTGCTGGCTACACCCTTGACGCCCGTCTGCTGCGCAAGACCTTCTACACCCTGTCAGCCTGGCAAGACCGCGACGCCATGAACCGCTTCGTGCGCTCCGGTCGGCACGCCGCAATGCTCGCCGACATGGCCGGACGTCTCGGCCAGTCCACGTTTGTCGAGTCCAGCACCGACCTCAACGGGCTGCCGCTGGATTGGGCCGCGGCCAAACAACGCCTGGCCAATGCGCCTGCCGAGCCGTCCGGCTAGCTCCACTCTCTGGAAGGCCCTGCGCGCTAGCTGCTGCGGGGATGATCGGGCTCTCACCCTCGTAGCCCGCTGGTGGGCCCTCCTGTGGGCCGATCACCGGCTCGAATGCAGCCGAGTACATCTGGAAGCGCGACTGCCATGCGTCCTGAGACGACTCGAGTCCTGTGAGGCGGTCGAGGCAGGTGTCCCAACCGACAGCGTTGCGGGCGGCGGCATTGGGCGGCAGCTCGTCGATCAGGACAAGGTGCGTGCCGCCGTCATGCGTTGAGAGCTCGAACCGCAGCGTCTCCTCTCCCCAGGTGAACGCGAGCACGTTTGGCTCATCGACCTCGAGCAC
>DASVYO010000072.1:0-24031 GCA_036392135.1 Solirubrobacteraceae bacterium | reverse complement strand
GCAATGAACGCGATCCGCACGTCGCGCCTGTCGAAGCGCTACGGCGACACGCTGGCGCTGGATTCGCTCGACCTCGCCGTCCATGAGGGCGAGGTGTACGGGTATCTCGGCCCCAACGGAGCGGGCAAGACGACCACGATCCGGTTGCTGCTCGGCCTGCACCGCCCGACCAGCGGCAGCGCGAGCCTGTTCGGCATGGATGCCTGGGGCGAGCCGACCGAGGCGCACCGCCGCGTCGCTTACGTCGCCGGCGAGCCGTTCCTGTGGCCGGCCCTGACGAGCGCGGAGACGTTCGAGTTCCTCGCGCGGGTGCACGGCGGCAGCGACGTCGGCTATCGGGAGGTGCTGGTCAGGCGTTTCCAGCTCGATACGGGCAAGAAGATCCGCGCGCTATCGAAGGGCAACCGCCAGAAGGTGCAGCTGATCGCGGCGCTCGCGACCCGGGCCGACCTGCTGCTGCTCGACGAGCCGACCAGTGGGCTCGATCCGCTGATGGAGATGGCCTTCCGTGAGTGCGTCAACGAGGCCAAGGAGCGGGGGCAGACGGTCTTCCTGTCCTCCCACATCCTGAGTGAGGTCGAAGCCGTGTGCGATCGCGTCGGGATCCTGAGGGCGGGCAAGCTGGTCGACGAGGGAACCCTCGACGAGCTGCGCCACCTCGCTGCCCAGGCGGTTGAGGTCACCTTCGCCGGCCCGGTGCCGGCGCTGCCCGCGCTGCCCGGGGTGCGGGTGGCGAGCGCCGGCGCGAACGCGCTTCGGTTCGAGGTCTCGGGCAGTGTCGGCCCGCTGATAGCTGCGCTGGCCCAGCATCCGGTGGTGACGCTGACCAGCCGCGAGCCGACCCTCGAGGAGATCTTCCTGCATCACTACGACAGCTCCGATGGGCGGGGCGACGGGTAGCGGCGGGCGGGCGGCGGGCGGCGCCCGAACCGCCACGGGGCGGGCTGCGGCGCTCGCGCTGGCGCGACGCGGGTTCCGGGACGGGCGGATCCGGACGATCTCGTTCGCCTACGTGTTCGCGGCGTACTCGTACATCCAGCCCGTGGGCTACCGCCACTCGTACCCGACGGCTGCCGGGCGGCTCGCGTTCGCCCACAGCTTCGCCCACAACGGGGCGATTCGCTTGTTCTACGGCGAGCCGCACGACCTGCTCACGGTGAGCGGATACACCGCCTGGCGCGTCGGGGGCACGCTGGCCATCGGGACGGCCATCTTCGGGCTGCTGGCCGCGGTCCGAGCGCTGCGGGCTGAGGAGGACACCGGGCGCATGGAACTCGTGCTCGCCGGGATCGTGGAGCGACGGACCGCATACCTATCGGCCATGGCGGCGATCGCGGCCGGCACCGCGATGCTGTGGCTGGGGGAGTTCCTCGGCTTCGTGCTCGCGGGCCTGTCGGCGGGGGGCTCGGCATTCCTCGCCCTGGCGACGGTGTCAGTTGTGCCGGTGTGCGTGGGGGTCGGCGCGATCGCCAGCCAGCTCGCGCCGACGCGGCGCCTGGCGCTCGAGCTCGGTGGCGCGGTGGTCGGCGTGTTCTTCTTGCTGCGCGTCATCGCCGACACCGCGACCGGCGTTGGCTGGCTGCGCTGGCTCACCCCGCTCGGGTGGGCCGAGGAGCTCCGCCCATTCGCCGGCGCGCGCCCGGTCGTGCTGCTGCTCCCAGCCGTGGTGACTGTGCTGCTGCTCATGGCGGCGGCACGGATCGCGGCGGGCCGCGACGTCGGCACCGGCCTGCTGGCATCGCGGGACAGCGCCGAGCCGCGCATGGGACTGCTCTCCTCCCCGATCGCACAGGCGCTGCGCGGCGAGCGCGCCAGCCTGATTGTTTGGCTGGGCAGCGTCGCCGCGATCGGGTACATCCTCGGAGGGCTCTCCAAGAGCATCAACTCCCACGTCATCTCAAAGAGCATCCAGCAGGAGCTCTCGAAGCTCGGCGGCGGGCCGCTCGCGACACCGACCGGTTACGTCTCATTCGTGTTCATCTTCTTCGTGCTGGCGGTGAGCCTGTTCGCGTGCGCGCAGATCGGCGCCGCACGGCATGAGGAGGCTGAGGAGCGGCTGGAGACGCTGCTCGCGCTTCCGGTCAGCCGCATTGGCTGGCTGGGCGGGCGGCTGCTCCTGGCCGCGGCGGCCGCCGCCGTGATCTCACTGGCTGCCGGCTTCTTCACCTGGGCCGGTGCCGCCACGCAGAACGCCGGCGTATCGCTCGCGCACTTGCTCGAGGCGGGTGCGAACTGCCTGCCGGTCGCGTTGCTGTTCCTGGGGATCGCGGCCCTCGCCTACGCCCTCGCCCCCCGCGCCGGTGGTGGGATCGCCTACGGCCTCGTCGCCCTCGCGTTCCTGTGGAGCCTGGTGGGCCCGCTCGTGGGCGTGCCGAAATGGCTGGTCGATGTGACCCCCTTCCAGCACGTCGGGTTGGTGCCGGCCCAGCCGTTCCGCGCCACGTCAGCGGCGGTCATGCTGGGGCTCGCCCTGGTCGCCGTTGCGGCGGCACTGGCGGTGTTCCGCCGTCGCGACCTATACGGGACCTAGGCCACCGAGAGAAGGCCCCGAAGGGGGCGGGCTTGTACGCAGCTACGACTTTCCTGCGCGAGACCCCGCGCGTCGGGCGCTTCGGTCTGCCCTCGAGCGGGCCGTGGTAACCCAGCTTGAAGTGCTGCGGGAGAGCGAAAGCGGGTCACGCGAACGCCGGGCGCACCCCGTCCTTGCATGCTGGCCTGGGCAAGATCATGATGCTCAGCGATGCCGCAACCGAATGCGATCGAGGCCAACAAGGCCAACATTCATCGCTTTGTCGATGAGGCGCTCAACTGCGGCATCCTCGATGTTGTCGATGAGACGCGCGGAGAGTTCGCAGAGCAGTCAAAGGTCAGGATCCGCGCTTGGCGGCGGGCGTTCCCCGACTTCCACACGACGATCGAGACCCTGATCGCGGAGGACGACTGGGTCGCCTTTCAGTTGCGCCACCAAGGTACCCACGAGGGGGAATTCCTTGGCTTGCCCGCGACCGGCAAGCGGGTCGAGTTCCGGTCGATGGTCTTCAATCGCTTCTTGAACGGGGTCGTCGTTGAGAACTGGGGTCTGCATGACCACGCACCCGTCGTGGAGCACCTGCGGGCCCCGGAATAGCCCCCTGACCACCAGTGCCCCGTTCCGCGCGACACGGTGTTCATCGCCGTACAGGCAGACTTGCCCGATGCCCGGTGTTGTCGCGATGTGGTCGACTGTCTTGAGCGCCGGGAAGTCGTAGTCCTCGAACACAGCGCCGCTCGCGGACAGTTCGGCCACGTCGCGCTCGACGTCGGTTGACCAGAACCGCACCTGCGTGTGATCGGCCCGATTGGCGCTGGGACGCCCGTAGACCTCCTGACCCGGTCGTGGAGGCTCCGCGTCGCCGAGCTGGAGCAGCGTGACGTTCGACGCGTCGCCGGTGGTCATAGGTTCGCGGTGAGCAGTTGGCCGCCGTCGTGATCGTTGACTGCGATGTTGCCGAAGCCGGCGGTGTCGGCCAGGGCGACGAGCTCGTCGTTCTCGTAGAAGTGGCTTCGGCTTGCCAGCGGCTCAGGCGCGGCCGGGGTGCCGCGCAGTCTGGGGGACGTGGTGTAGATCGCAATCCGACCGCCTGACGCGAGGACGCGACGAGCTTCGCGAAGCGCCGCTTGGGGATCGGGCAGAAAGAAGAAGACGACGGACATCGCTACGGCGGTGAACGACCCGTCCGGGAAGGGCAGTCGCTCCGCGCTGCCGAACACGACCTTGGCACCGGGCGCGCGGGCGCGCGCGAGGCTGACCATCTCCTCGCTGTGGTCAAGACCGGTCGCGGACGCGCCGGTGGTGAGCGCGTCGCGCAGCAGCAGGCCTCCGCCGCAGCCAACCTCGAGCAAGCGATCGCCGCTTCGCAGCCGCAGCGTGCCCAGAATCGCGCGGCGGGCGAAGTCATGCACGTCGTTGGCGCCGTAGGTGTCGCGGGCACGCCGGCCCGTGGGACGCCTGGCAACGCGATCGGTCAGCCACTCATCGAACGCAGCCTCGGGCAGGCCGCTTTGCTCCCACGCACGCAGGTCGTCGTTGCCGAGGCGGAACTTGCGGGCGAGCGCCAGGCACCGCGCTGATAGCGGGGACCGTTCATCAGCGGCAGCGGCAATCCGCTCCCTGAGCAGCCGCTTGGGCGCTTTCTGTTCCCAGGCATCGGCTAGCAGATCGCGGATCAGCGGCTCGTCTGCAGAGCCGAGAGCGACATGCGCCGCGCGCAACCGCTCTCCCCACCAGAACTCCTCACAAATACCCGGCCGGGCCGCTACCGCGGTGCGGATGCCGGCCTCGTCGAGCATCACGTTCATGTGCCCCTGATCCCACAGCGTCGCGAAGATCCGCCCCGCAACCCGAAACGATGGCCGCCCGTGATGATCTTGCTCGACGACCTCGGGCAGCGCAAGGGCCAGCTGCCGAACCTGATCTCGCGACACCACGACCCGCCCCACGATAACCCGGGGCTCGCGCAACGAGAAAGTTGGAGACGTTCCATGCCCTGCCGAGGGCGTGTTCGGCTGTGAGCAACATGCTGGTCTGGGTGACGATGCACGACGAGAACGGAATGTCGGGCGTCTGGCTCGACGCTGGCGCGATCAGACGCCCGCGCGGCCGATGAGGCACGGAACCCGCACGAGCGGAGAAGCTGCTGTCGCCTGGCGACGGGCCAACCCGGAACGGCGAACCCGCCGGCGCCTCGGCGGAGGTGATCTGAGCGGCGCTCCACAACCACAGCGCGGCAGCGGCGCCACTACGCCGTCTGCCAGCAACTCCCCTCGTAGTGCCGCCGGTGGGACTCGAACCCACGACCGTCGGATTAAAAGTCCGCTGCTCTACCAACTGAGCTACAGCGGCGGGCTCCGCAATGATCGCAGCCGGATGGGTCGGGTGGACACCAGGCTCGCGAGCGGCCGGCGGCTAACCGCGGTGGGCGACGGCCTCGATCTCGACCAGCATGCGCGGGTCGATCAGACCCGCCACCTCGACCATGGTCATCAGCGGGCGGGTTGCGCTCATCACCTCGGCGAAGGCGCGTCCCACCTCCTCAGCGCGAGAGATGTCGGTCACGTAGACGCGCAGCTGGATGACCGCGTCCAGGGAGCTGCCGACGCGGCCGAGCTCGTGCTCGACCTTGCGCAGGATCTCGATCATCTGCTCGTAGCCGGTGGTGCCGAGGACGACGCCGGAGGGGTCGATCGCGGTCATCCCCCCGACCAGCACGAAGTCACCGGCGATGATCAGCCGGCTGAAGCCGAACCGCTCCTCATAGGGAGAGGGGGGATCGCCGCCCCAGCGCTCGACCCGCCCGGACAAGATTCAGTGCCGGAAGTGACGGCGGCTGGTGAACACCATCGTCGCCCCGACCTTGTCCACGGCCTCGATCGTGAGGTTGTCACGGACCGAGCCACCCGGCTGGATGATGGCCGTGACCCCGGCCTCGAGGGCGAGCTCGGGGCCATCGGAGAACGGGAAGTAGGCATCGGAGGCGAGCACCCCGCCCTCGACCCCGTCGCGGGCCTTCTCGAGCGCGACGCGCACCGCGTCGACGCGGCTCATCTGGCCGGCGCCGATCCCGATCGTGGCCAGGTCGCGGACGACGACGATCGCGTTGGATTTCACGTGCTTGCACACCCGCCAGGCGAAGTCGAGGTCCTGCCACTCCTGCTCGGTCGGCCGGCGCTCGCTGGCCACCTGCATATCGCCGCGCTCCTCAAGATCGGCATCTCGATCCTGGACCAGCATCCCGCCCTGCACCTGGCGCAGGTCGGGTTCGATCACGGTCACGGTGCGGGTCTCGCGGTCGTCGAGGATCCGCGTGTTCGGCTTCCTGGTCAGGATCTCGACGGCGTCCTCCGCGTAGCCGCGCGCGAACAGCACCTCGATGAACTGCTCGGACAGGAGCTGGGCGAGCTCGGCGTCAACCGGCCCGTTGAGGCACACGACGCCCCCGAAGGCTGACATCGGATCGCAGGCGAAGGCCCGGCGGTAGGCCTCGGTCAGGGTTGGCCCGACGGCCACCCCGCACGGGTTGTTGTGCTTGATGATCACGCAGGCCGGGATCTGGAACTCGCCCAACAGCCGGCGCCCGGCGTCGAGGTCGAGCAGGTTGTTGAAGGAGATCTGCTTGCCGCCCAGCTGCGAGACCATCGACAGCACGTGCGAGCGGGCGCCGACCTGCTCGTAGTAGGCCGCCCGCTGGTGGGGGTTCTCGCCGTAGGGGAGCTCGAGGACCTTCTCGAACGCGCGAACGAACAGCGCCGGGAAGTCCTCACGCTTCTCCTGAAACCAGCGGGCGATCGCCGTGTCGTAGCGCGCGGTGTAGGCGAACGCCTCGGCCGCCAGGCTCTCCCGGGTGACGATCGACAGCCGGCCGTCGCTCTCCCGCAGCTCGTCCAGGACGGCGTCATAGCTCGCCGGGCTGACCACCGGCGCGGCCCAGGCATGGTTCTTGGCGGCGGCGCGGATCATCGTCGGACCGCCGATGTCGATGTTCTCGATCACCTCGGCCTCCGACACGCCGCGACTGGCGGCGGTGCGCTCGAACGGATACAGGTTCACGCACACCAGGTCCACGTACTCGACGTCGTGCTCGTCGGCCGCGGCCGCGTGCTCGGGGTTGTCACGGACGGCCAGCAGGCCGGCGTACAGCTTGGGATGAAGTGTCTTCACCCGCCCGTCCATGATCTCCGGAAAGCCGGTCAGGTCGGTGATGGAGCGGACCGGGATCCCGGCTTCACCCAGCTCGCGGGCGGTGCCCCCGGTGGAGATGATCTCCACGCCCAGCTCGACGAGCCCGCGGGCGAAGTCGACGATTCCCGTCTTGTCGGAGACCGACAGCAGCGCCCGCGCCACCTTGACGTCCGGGACCCCCGTCCGCAGTGCGCCAGCGGGGTCTGCACTCGCGTCCATAGCGCGCTCGACTCTACCGAGCGAGGACGCGGCGCGGATTGGCGGGATCGAAGCGCAGGCGGCCCGCGGCGAACAGCCGGACCGCTGTGACCAGCAGCTCGTGCTCGATCGGATGCAGCACGTCAAGCACCTCGTCAACCGTGCGGGCGTCGGGCAGCTCGACCGCCCGCTGGAAGATGACCGGGCCCGTGTCGACCCCCGAATCGACGAAATGCACGGTCACGCCGAACACCTTGACGCCGTAGTCGAGCCCCGCCTGGACGACGTGCAGGCCGGGGAAGGCCGGCAGCAGCGCCGGATGGACGTTGATCACTTGCTCCGGGAAGGCATCCAGGAACTCGCCGCTGACGAGCTGCGTGTAGCCGGCCAACACGACCAGGCCCACCCCGCGCTCGCGCAGCCAGGTGACGAGCGCGGCGTCACGCGCGTCGCGATCGGCGTATTCGGATCGCGGGAACACGCCGACCTCGATCCCGGCGCGCCGGGCGCGCTCGAGCGCCGGTGCCTCGGGCCGGTCGGAGCCGACGGCAACGAGCTCGATTCCGTCGCGACCGTGGACCCCGTCGATCAGTGCCTGGAGGTTCGAGCCGGTGCCGGAGGCGAGCACCCCGACCCTCATGCCGCCCTCAGCTTCGGGAAGCGTCCGCCGGTCGAGCGCAGCCGCCCCGCCTCGAGCAGCTCGTCAACGCGGCCGAGCACCTCCTCAGAGCGCAGGTGCGCGAACGCCCCGTAGCCGGCGAGCCCGTCGTAGGCGTTCTGCTTGACGACCTTGGACCGGCCGCCGCGCAGGATCTCGACCGCTCGCGTGCGGCCGATGGGTGGCGTGGCCGAGACGACGACCCCGAGGATCGCCTGGTCGAGGTCCCCGGCCAGCGCGGGATCGAGCGCCGGGCCGCCCGCGCGAGCAGCGGCCAGCGGCCCTGGCTCGGCCGGGGCCGTCTCCGGGGCACACACGTCGCAGCACGGCACCTGCGCCGCGGCGCGCACGCGGTCGCCAAAGTGCGCGAGCAATGCCTCGCGGCGGCAGCGCCCGGCCTCCACGTACTGCCAAATCGCCCGGTACTGGGCCCAGCGCACCTGCTCGGCCTCACGCACGGAGCCGAGCGCGATTCCCGCCGTGCGGCGGTCAAAGCCGCCGGTGATCCGGCCGGCGGCGCGATCGGGTGGCGCCGGGCTCGGGGCGAGCACTCCGGCGCGGGACAGGTGGCCGATCACGGCGCGCACGGAGTCCTCGCCGCCCCGCCGGGCCACGAGCTCGGACAGCGGCACGTCGTAGCCACCGTCGGCGCCCGCCCAATTGAGCTTCTCGCCGACCCGCTGGAGATCCTCGAAGCCGACCTTGGCCTGCTGGATGAAGAACACGTGCAGCCCCTTGTCGCGCTGCTCGGCGAACAGCAGGCAGCGGGCGGGCAGACCGTCGCGTCCGGCGCGGCCGGCCTCCTGGTAGTAGGCCTCGAGCGAGCCGGGCACCGAGGCGTGGCAGACCGTCCGCACGTCGGCCTTGTCGATCCCCATCCCGAAGGCGTTGGTGGCCACGATCACCCGGACCTGGCCGGACATGAAGCGCTCCTGGGCCTCGGCGCGGGCGTCGCGGTACATACCGGCGTGGTAGGCCAGCGCCGGCTCACCGAGCGTGCGGCTCAGAACGGCGGCCAGCTCCTCACTGGCGCTCCGGGTACCGGCGTAGACGATCGCCGGGAGCGCGCCCGCCGCGGACAGGGCCGCGCTCAGCCGCCGCTCCTTGTCACGGACGCCGCGACACGGCACGACCGCGAAGCTGAGGTTGGGGCGATCGAACCCGGTCGTGACCCGGACCGGGTCACGAAGCCGCAGACGACGGACGATGTCATCGGCCACCTGAGGGGTGGCGGTCGCGGTCAGGGCCATCGTGGCTCGGGCCCTGACCCGCGCGGCAGCGTCGGCCAGCGTGAAGTAGTCAGGCCGGAAGTCGTGCCCCCACTGGGAGACGCAGTGGGCCTCGTCGACCACGAACAGGCCGACCCGGGCCGCGGCGATGGCCTTCGCGAAGGCCGGCGCGCCGAAGCGCTCGGGAGCGACGTAGAGCAGTCGCAGCTCCCCGGCCCGCGCGCGGCGCAGTGCCTCGGCATTGGCGGCCGGGCCCCGCTGGGCGTTGACCAGCGCCACCCGGCCGGGTGCGATTCGCTCCAGCGCCGCGACCTGGTCCTGCATGAGCGAGACGAGCGGGGAGACGACCAGCGTCAGGTCCTCGCGCATCAGCGCGGGCAGCTGGTAGCAGAGCGACTTGCCCGACCCGGTGGGCATCACGATCAGCGCGTCCCGGTCAGCGAGGGCGGCCTGGACGGCGGCGGCCTGCCCGGGCCGGAATGCCTCGAATCCGAACAGCTGGCGCAGCAGGGCGGGAGCGTCCATGGGGCGGCCGAGCTTAGCGCCGGGGTCGGCCGCCACCGGCCGCCGCCGAGACCGAGTTGGGTAAGGGGTGAGCGCGCCACCCCTAAGGGGTCGGGGCGGCAAACCGGTGGCGATCGGCCGATGTCAGATCCTCCGGCTTAGGCGATTCTGAGCTCATGCCCAACCAGCGCCCGAGAGGGGAAATCATGCGTAACCGCAGCCACCGCGCCGCCGTCAGTCTCCGCCGCATCTGGGGCGAGCTCGAGCACTCGCAACGCCGCCTGTTCGAGATCCGCACCGGCGTGTCCGCGACCCGGCCCACCCGGCCCCGTGACGAGCATCAGATCGCGATGCTCGAGGATCTCTACCGCCGCGGCTGGCGGCACTGACCGGCGCGGCCCACCCTGGCCGCGGGTCAGCGCGACCCCCTTGCGCCGGTCAGGTCCGGATCAGCGGGAGCGTGCTCTCGAGCGCGTACTTGCCGGCCGCGCTCTCGGTGCCGGCCAGCGGGTAATCGCCGCTGAAACAGGCGTCGCAGTGGGTCTCGCGAGACTGTCCGATCGCCTCGTACACGCCCTCGAGCGACAGGTAGTGCAGCGAATCGGCGTCGATGTGGGAGGTGATCTCGGCGATGCTGCGCCCGTGGGCGACCATCTCCTCCCGGGTTGACATGTCGATCCCGTAGTGACAGGGATGCTTGATCGGTGGCGAGGAGATGCGGATGTGGACCTCGGCCGCGCCGGCTTCACGGAGCATCTTGACGATCCCGGGCATCGTGTTCCCGCGCACGATCGAGTCGTCGACCACGATCAGCCGCTGGCCCTCCACCACCTCGCGCAGCGGGTTGAACTTCATCCGCAGGCCGTGGCGCCGGAGCTCCTGGCCGGGCTGGATGAACGTGCGGGCCACGTACCGGTTCTTGATGAAGCCGTCGTCCTGGGGCAGCCCTGCCGCGCGGGCCAGCCCGCGGGCGGCGGCGTTCCCCGAGTCCGGCACGGGGATGACCACATCGGCCTCCACGGGGGCCTCGCGCCACAGGATCTCCCCCATCCTGGCCCGCGCGACCTGGAGGACCTGACCGCCGAGCCGGGAGTCGGGACGGGCGAAGTAGATGTACTCGAACACACAGAATGAGTGGCGCTCGGAACCGGCCACCAGCCGGGTCTTGACGCCGCCGTCGGTCAGCGTCACCACCTCGCCGGGCTGGATATCGCGCAGGAAGCGCGCTCCGATCAGATCGAAGGCGCATGACTCGCTGGCCACGCAGTAGGCGGGCTTGCCTCCGTCGGCCGGTTCGAGCACGCCGAGGGCGAGCGGTCGCAGACCGTGCGGATCGCGGAAGGCGACCACCGCGTCATCGGTCAGCACGACGGTTGAGAAGGCGCCCTTGAGCCGGGGGAGCACGTCAGCGACCGCGTCCTCGATGCGCTCGGCGTGATGGGTGGCGAGCAGCGCGGCGATGATCTCGGAGTCCGAGGTGGAGCGGAACGGAACGTCGTGCCCGACCAGCTCGGAATGCAGCTCCACCGCGTTGATCAGATTGCCGTTGTGGGCCAGGGCCAGGGTCCGCTGGTCGTCCCGGACGATCGGCTGGGTGTTCTCCCACTCGGAGGAGCCGGTGGTCGAGTAGCGCACGTGGCCGATGGCCATGTCGCCCAGCAGCGAGCGCAGCGTGTGCTCGTCAAAGACCTGGGAGACGAGGCCCTGATCCCGGATGGCCATGATGTTGCCGCCTCTCGGCGCAGTGGCGATCCCGGCCGATTCCTGGCCACGGTGCTGGAGTGCGAATAGCGCGAAGTACGCGAGTCGGGCGACGTCATGCTCCGGGGCGTAGATCCCGAAGACGCCACACTCGTCGCGGGGGCCATCGCGATGGTCGAGCGAAGAATCCATCCAGAGCGCCTGTCCTCAGCCTACCAACGCGCTCACACGAATCCGACCAAGCCCCGCTCGCGCGCCTCGGCCAGCTCGGACACCGCGACCTTCAGGACGTCCCCCAGCTCGAGCGCCGGGCCACCCACGCGCCCGATGATCGGCAGCCCCTCGAGCGCGGCCTCCGGCCCGGAGACCAGAAAGGCCCGCCCCGGCGCCTCGGCGAACACATCCAAGTCGGCGGGCACCCGCAGCACGGCGCCGATCCGCCCCGCGATGCAGCATTCGGCCGCGGCCACGGCCAGACCGCCCTCGGCGATGTCATGGGCGCTGGTCAGGGCGCCGGAGCGAATCCCGTCCCGGACGGTGGCGTGGGCGGCGCGGGCGGCGTCGAAGTCGAGCACGGGCAGCGCACCCTCAGGCGGGTGCCCGCGGAGCTTGGCCAACTCGGAGCCGGCGCTCAGGGGGGCGAACTCCCCGACCAGCGCGATCGCGTCGCCGGCGGCGGCAAAACCGGTCTGAGCGGCCCGGCGGGCGTCGGGCAGGCGCCCGACCATCCCGATCACCGGGGTGGGGAGAATCGGACCGCCCGGGCCCTCGTTGTAGAGCGAGACGTTGCCCCCAACCACCGGCACGCCCAGCGCGAGGCAGGCCTCGGTGATGCCCTCGACCGCCTCGACCAGCTGCCAGGCCACGTGCGGCTTCTCCGGATTGCCGAAGTTCAGGCAGTTGGTCAAGCCGAGCGGCTCGGCCCCCACGCAGGCGAGGTTGGCGGCGCATTCGAGCACCGCCTCGGCGGCGCCGGTGCGCGGATCGCAGGCCACCCGGCGCCCGTTGCCATCGATCGACACGGCAAGCGCCGGGCGCACGGCGCCGTCGCCGTCGCCGTCGCCGAGCATCAGCACGGCAGCGTCAGCCTGGTCCGGTCGGCGGACGGTGCGCGACTGGACGATCGGGTCGTATTGCTCGAACACCGGACGGCGGGAGGCGATGTTGGCGCTGGCCAGCAGCCCCAGGAGGGTCTCGCCGCCGCCGAGCGAGGGATCGAGGCGCACCGGCCCGGGGGGGTAGAGCCCGGCGGCCGGCGGGGCCGGCTCGAGGTCGTACAGCGGGCAGTCGTCGACCAGGATCCCGACCGGCAGGTCGGCGGCGATCTCCCGACCGGCACGGACCAGCATCCGGCCGGTCTCGGTCACCTCGCCGATCGGTGTGGCCAGCGTCTCCCAGCGCTCGCAGACGGCGATCACCTCGCTCACCCGGCCGGGCTCGACGACGCACAGCATCCGCTCCTGAGACTCGGAGACCATGATCTCGAACGGCTCCATCCCCGCCTCCCGCAGGGGCACGCGGGTCACGTCGATGTCGAGTCCGACCCCACCCTTGGCGGCCATCTCCGAGGCCGACGAGGTGAGTCCGGCCGCACCCAGGTCCTGCAGGGAGACCAGCAGCTCGGAGTCGAGCAGCTCAAGGCAGCATTCGAGCAGCTTCTTCTCCGCGAACGGGTCACCGATCTGGACCGAGGGCCGCTTGGCCGCGTCGCCCTCCCCGAGCTCGGCGCTGGCCAGGACCGATGCCCCGCCGATGCCGTCGCGCCCCGTCAGGGCACCGAGCAGCACGAGCACGTTGCCCGGCCCGGCGGCGGCGCTGCGGATCAGGCGATCATGCGGGGCCAGCCCCAGGCACATGGCGTTGATCAGGCAGTTCTGCTCGTAGCTGGGCTCGAAGTAGATCTCTCCGCCCACGGTCGGTACGCCGATCGAGTTGCCGTAGTGGCCGATCCCGGCCACCGCCCGCTCGAGCAGGTAGCGCGAGCGGGACGACTGCGCCGGCTCCCCGAAGCGCAGAGAGTCGAGCACGGCGATCGGCCGCGCCCCCACCGCGAACACGTCGCGGAGGATGCCGCCCACGCCGGTGGCGGCGCCCTGGAAGGGCTCGACCGCGCTGGGGTGATTGTGGGACTCCACCTTGAAGGCGACGCCGAAGCCGCCGCCGACATCGACGACGCCGGCGTTCTCGCCCGGGCCCATCAGGACGTGCGGGCCCTCGGTGGGGAGCCGGCGCAGGAGCTTCTTGGAGTGCTTGTAGGCGCAGTGCTCTGACCACATCAGGGACAGCATGGCCAGCTCGGTCGGCGAAGGCTCGCGGCGCAGGCCGTTCAGGATCAGCTCGTACTCGGCGTCGGTCAGGCCGAGCTCGCGATGGCGGGGGACGGGGTCAGCCACGTTGGACACCGGCGGCAGGCCTAGGCCGGGACGCGGTCGGCGACCTGATCGCGGATGGACGCGAAGATGCTCAGCCCGTCGACCGAGCCGGTCAGGGGATCGACGGCATGCTCGGGATGGGGCATCAGGCCGAACACGTTGCCCGCCGCGTTGCTGATCCCGGCGATGTCGCGCAGCGAGCCGTTGGGATTGTGACCCGGGGCGTAGCGGAGCAGGACCTGGCCGGCGGCCTCGAGCCGGCGCAGCTCGGGCTCGGGCGCGTAGAAGCGGCCGGTGGTGTGCTTGACCGGAATCGACAGGCGCTGCCCGGGCGGGCAGGCGCGGGTGAACGGCGTGTCGGCACGGGCCACCTCGAGCTCGACCTGGCGGAAGATGAAACGCAGTGAGGGGTTGGGCAGGAGCGCGCCGGGCAGCAGGCCGGCTTCGCACAGCACCTGGAAGCCGTTGCAGATCCCCAGCACCAGGCCCCCGGCGCGGGCAAACTCGGCCACCTCGCCCATCACGGGCGCGAACCGGGCGATCGCGCCCACCCGCAGGTAGTCGCCATAGGAAAAGCCCCCGGGCACGACCACTGCATCCACTCCCCGCAGATCCCGCTCGGCGTGCCAGAGGATCACCGCGTCGCCGAGGCGAGCGCAGGCCAGCTGAGCGTCGACCTCGTCACAGGAGCCGGGGAAGCGGACGATGCCGAACTTCACGCCGTGCCCACCCAGCGCACTCGGGGCACTAGCGTCCCGGCTCGCACATTCGGGGCACTAGGCCGCGGACCCCTGGGGCTGCCCCGCAACCTCGACGATCTCGTAATCCTCGATCAGCGGGTTGGTCAGCAGGCGCTCGCACATTTCCGGCAACCGGCCGGGATCCTCGACATCAAGATCGATCAGCCGCCCGACGTGGACGTTGTGCACGCCGTCGAAGCCGAGTGCGGGCAGCGCCCGTTCGACCGCCTGCCCCTGGGGATCGAGAATCCCCGCCTTGGGCTTGACCAGCACGCGGGCCCGCATGCCGCTACTCCGATCCCGAGCCGGTTCGGCGGCGCCAGGCGGCGAACGGCTCGCCCGTGATCCGCTCGTAGGCCTCGACGTACTTCTCCCGCGTGCGCGCGACGACCTCGTCCGGGATCTCGGGGGCGGGCGGGTTGCGATCCCAGCCGGTCGAGGACGCCCAGTCGCGGACGAATTGCTTGTCGAAGCTGGGCTGGCCATGGCCCGGCTCGTACCCGTCGGCGGGCCAGAAGCGCGAGGAGTCCGGCGTGCACATCTCGTCGCCGATGGTCAGCCCGCCGCCGGCATCGAGACCGAGCTCGAACTTCGTGTCGGCCAGGATGATCCCGTTGGCGCGAGCATGATCAGCGGCGTGCCGGTAGAGCGCCAGCGACACATCGCGGACGCGCTCGGCCAGCGCACGATCACCGATCAACTCGACGGCGCCCTCGAAGTCGATCGCCTCGTCGTGGCCGACCTCGGCCTTGGTCGAGGGCGTGAACAGGGGCTCGGGCAGCTGGTCTGACTCGCGCAGGCCGGCGGGCAGCTTCAGGCCGGAGACCGAGCCGGTGGCCTGGTAGTCCTTCCAGCCCGATCCGGTGATGTAGCCACGGACCACGCACTCGACGGGCAGCATCTTCAGCTTCTTGACGACCATCCCGCGGCCGCGGGCCTCGGCGGGCACGCCGTCAGTGACCGACACCAGGTGGTTGGGCAGGATCCCGGCCGTCCGCTCGAACCAGAATGTCGAGAGGCCGGTCAGCACCGAGCCCTTGTCGGGGATCGGGGTGGGGTGCACGACGTCGTAGGTGGAGATCCGGTCCGAGGCGACGAGCAGCAGCGTCTCCCCCAGGTCGTAGATCTCGCGTACCTTGCCCGAGGCGAGCAGCTTGAGGTCCTGTAGAGCGGTCACGACAGCGATGCTATCGAGGGGTTATGACGACCCGCCGGCCGCTATCGAGTCCAGCCGGGTCACGATCTCCCGGGCGTGGACGATGAACGGCGCGTAGTCGAACACGGCGTCGAGGTCGAGCCCGGCGCCGGCCGGGTCGGCGGCCAGCAGCTGGCGCAGCGGCGTGCGCTCATCGAGCGCGCGCTGGGCCAGGCGCTGCACGATCCGGTAGGCCTCGTCGCGGCTCTGGCCCTGCCCGACTAGGGCCAGCAACAGGCGCTGGGAGAACAGCGCACCGCAGGTCAGCTCGAGGTTCTCACGCATCCGTGCGGGATCGATGACCATGCCCTGCACAAGCTGGATCGTGCGGCGCTGCATGTGATCGAGCAGGATCGTCGAGTCGGGCAGGATCACCCGCTCGACTGAGGAGTGGGAGATGTCCCGCTCGTGCCACAGGGCGACGTTCTCGAGCGCCGCCTGGGCGTTGCCACGCAGCACGCGGGCCAGCCCGGTGATCTGCTCGGACTTGATCGGGTTGCGCTTGTGGGGCATGGCGCTCGACCCCTTCTGGCCGGCGCCGAAGGGCTCGCGAGCCTCGGACACCTCGGTCCGGGCCAGGTGGCGCAGCTCGGTGGCGAAGCGCTCCATGCCCGCTCCGGCCAGCGCGATCGCGCTCAGCAGCTCGGCGTGGCGGTCGCGCGCCACCACCTGCGTGGAGACGGGCTCGGCGGCCAGGCCGAGCCGGGCGAGCACCCGGGCCTCGAACGCGGGCGAGGTCGCCGAGTAGGTCCCGACGGCACCTGAGATCGCGCCCACGGCGGCCTGGGTGAAGGCTCGCTCGAGCCGGTCGGCGTTGCGGGCGGCCTCGAAGGCGAAGCCGGCCAGCTTGATCCCGAATGTCGTCGGCTCGGCATGGATGCCGTGCGTGCGCCCGGCGCACAGCGTCTGGACGTGCTCGCGGGCGCGCGCGGCGAGCACCTCGACCAGCCGCCGTGAATCGGGCAGCACCAGCTCCGCCACCCGCCGGAGCTGCAGGGCGAGGCCGGTGTCGAGAACGTCGCTGGAGGTCAGCCCGTAGTGGATCCAGCGCCCGGCCGGGCCGGCCGATTCCGACAGCACGTCGACGAAGGCGGCCACATCGTGGTCGGTCAGCTTCTCGCGCTGCTCGATCGCCTCCACCGTGAAGCCGGCGGCGCGAATCGCCTCGAGCTCCTCGGCGCTCGGACCGTCCATCTCCTCACAGGCGGCGACCTCGACCTGGCGCAGCGCCTCGAAGCGGGACGCGTCGGACCAGGCCGCGCCCAGCTCGGCTCGGGTGTAGCGGGGGATCACCTCAGGGGCCCGGGAACCGGTCGTCCCTAGGCGGTTACGGCGGCGACGGCAGCGGACTCGGGCGCGGCCTTGAGAATCGTCTCGAGCAGACCCGGGAAGCGCGCATCGAGGTCCTCACGGCGCAGCGTGTTGAGCCGGGTGGTGCCCTGCTGGCGCTGCTGTATCAGGCCCGCCTCACGCAGCACCTTGAAGTGATGCGTGCACGTGGACTTGGTCACCGGCAGGCAGAAGCTCCCGCAGGTGTGCTCCCCCTCGCCCCGGGCCAGCTCGGCGACGATGCTCAGCCGCACCGGATCGCTCAACGCGTGCAGCACGGCGCTCAACTCGAGCTCTTCCCGCGTTGGATGGAGGATCGTTTCGGTGGGGGCTGACATCTCTACTGCTGATTGTACGACGCTCATCGAACGTTTTGCTATTGTACGGCATCCATCGTACAACGAAGGGCCTGGAGGAACTCTATGAGAAACGACAGTCGGACCCAGTCAGACCGGGCTCCGCGCGTCCGGCGCACCGCTGCCGCGGTGATCGCCCAGTACATCCAGGACCTCACCCGCCCCGCTGAGCCGGCGCCGTGCGCGCCGGCCGCGTAGGAACCCGGCCCGCCCTGGGCGGCGCGTCGGGGCCCCGACCGGATGGGCTAGATACCGAGAATGCGCGCGGCCAGAACGGCCGCGTTGCGGGCGTTGTCGACCCCGACGCAGGCCACCGGCACCCCGGGCGGCATCTGGCTGATCGAGAGCAGCGCGTCGAGACCGCCGGCCACCGAGGTCCGGCTGGTCAGCGGCACGCCGATCACCGGCAACTCGGTGTGGGCGGCGACTACGCCGGGCAGGGCCGCGGACAGACCCGCACCGGCGATGATCACCCGCAGCCCGCGCAGCTTGGCGTTCTTGGCGTAATCGGCCACCGTGTCGGGCTCACGATGGGCCGACATCACCCGGGTCTCAGAGCTGATCCCGCGCGCCGTGAGCTCGGCCTCAGCCTTTTCCATCGCCGGCAGATCGCTCTTGGACCCCATCAGGATCGCCACCTGGGGGGCGTCGGTCTCGATCTCCTCGATATCGGCGGCGGTCTCCGACATGGCCTGCACCTGCTGGCCGGGGTCGGCGAACTGCCCGCGGCCCGGCTCCTCAGCCGGTCCGGCTCCGGCCCCGAACAGCTCTGGCTCCTCAGGGCTCATCGGACCGCCCTCAGGGCGATGTCACGGCGTAGCTGGCGTCCTTCGAACTCGATCATGTCGGCAGCAGCATAAGCCTCCGCCCGGGCGGCCGCGGCGTCGGCACCGAGGGCGGTCACGCTGAGCACGCGTCCGCCGGCGGTGAGAAGGCCGCCGTCGGGGCCCGCTGCGGTTCCGGCGTGAGTCACGAACACATTCCTGGGTACCCGATCCAGGCCCCGGATCTCATCCCCGCTGGAGGCGGACTCCGGATAGCCCGCGCTGGCCAGGACGACGGTCACCGCGGTCTCCGGCCGCCAGCGAATGGGCACGTCGCGCAACCCGCCGGGCCGCCCCGCCGCCTCGAGCAGGTCGAGCAGATCGGCGTCAAGCCGGGGCAGGATGGCCTGCGTCTCGGGGTCGCCGAAGCGGACGTTGAACTCGAGCACCCGGGGACCGACTGCGGTCATCATCAGCCCGGCGTAGAGGACGCCGTGGAACGGGGTTCCCCGGCGGCGGAGCTCGTCCAGCACGGGCTGGTGCACGGCGGCACAGATGTCCGCGGCCACCGCCTCGTCGACGCTCGGCACCGGTGAATAGGAGCCCATGCCTCCCGTGTTGGGTCCGCGGTCGCCGTCGAAGATGCGCTTGTAATCCTGGGCCGAGGCCAGCGGACGCGCCGTCTCGCCATCGCAGATGGCCAGCAGCGAGAGCTCCTCGCCGTCCAGGAACTCCTCCACCAGGACCCGCTCGGTCCCGAAGCGGTGCTCGATCAGCAGCTCGTTCAGGGCCTGGCGCGCCTCGTGCTCATCGGCGGCGATGATCACCCCCTTGCCGGCGGCCAGCCCGTCGGCCTTGATCACCGCCGGGTAACCCGTGATCGCGCTCAGCCCGGTCTCGATGTCGCTGACCACCTCGTAGGCGGCGGTCGGAACGCCGGCCGCGGCCATGATCTCCTTGCAGAACGCCTTTGAGCCCTCGAGCTCCGCCGCCGCTGCGCCCGGGCCGAAGGCAGCGATCCCGGCACCGGCCAGGACGTCCGCCACGCCGGCCACCAGGGGCGCCTCCGGGCCGATCACGACCAGGTCGGCCTCGATCGCGCGAGCTAGAGCGAGCACCGCCTCGCCGTCGGTCGCCTCCAGCGACGGATCGGGCACGGACACGTCGGCGGCGATGCCCGCGTTACCGGGAGCGCAATAGATGTTTGGCCGGCGGGAAGAGCGGGCCAGGCCCTGGACGAGGGCGTGCTCGCGCGCGCCCGCGCCAAGGACGAGGACGTTCAAATTGCGCTGATGAAGTCGTCGATCGGGATCGCGCTCAGCGTCTCGTACCGGCCGGTGCCGCGGGAGCCGAGCTCCAGCGAGACCCGCGCGATGGTCTGCTCATCCGGAGCCTCGATCACGTTGACGAAGTCGAACTGGCCGAGCGTGGCCCACTGGGCCTTGACGGTCGCCCCGAGCTGCTCGACCTCGCGGTTGACCTCGCGAATCCGGGACGGGTTGTTCTTGATCGTCTGGACCCCCTCCGGGGTCAGCGTGGTGAGCATGATGTAGGTCGGCATCTGAGGCTCTCCTGTCGCGGTTGTCGGGGCGGGTGTGCCCCCCGCGGACACTAATGATCGGCCGCGATGCGTGCGACCCCATCCTGCGCCCGGGGGCGCGGCCCCGTATTGAGGGGCCGCCCCGGCGGCTCAGACCGCGGTGGTCGCCGCCGCCCGAGTCAGCGTCAGCTCACCCTCACCGGCTCCGACGATGACCGTGTCACCCGGACCGAACCGGCCCTCCAGGATGGCCAGCGCCAGCGGGTCAACGAGCCGCTTCTGGATGACTCGCTTGAGCGGACGCGCGCCATAGGTGGGGTCATAGCCGAGATTGCCGATCAGCGTCCGCGCCTCGTCGGTGAGCTCGAGCTTGATATCGCGCTCGGCCACGCGGCGCAGAACGACAGCGACCTGGAGATCGACGATCTCTGAGATCTGCTCGCGGCTGAGCGAAGCGAACTCGACGATGTCGTCGAGCCGGTTGACGAACTCGGGCTTGAAGTTGGCCTCCACCCCGGCGCGTCCGCCCGGAATGTTCGAGGTCATGATCAGGACCACGTTCTTGAACGACACCGTCCGGCCCTGACCGTCGGTCAGGCGCCCGTCATCCATCACCTGCAGCAGCGTGTTGAACACGTCCGGGTGGGCCTTCTCGATCTCGTCCAGCAGCACGACGGAGTAGGGCCGGCGGCGGACGGCCTCGGTCAGCTGGCCGCCCTCCTCGTAGCCGACGTAGCCCGGGGGCGCGCCGACCAGGCGGGAGACCGAGTGCTTCTCCATGTACTCGGACATGTCGATCCGGACCATCGCCTCCTGCGTGTCGAACATGAACTCGGCCAGGGCCCGCGCCAGCTCGGTCTTGCCGACACCGGTCGGGCCCAGGAACAGGAACGTGCCGATCGGGCGATCGGGATCCTGGAGGCCGGCCCGCGAGCGGCGCAGGGCCGAGGCCACCGCGCTCACCGCCTCGTCCTGGCCGATGACCCGCCGGTGCAGGCGATCCTCCATGTGCACGAGCTTCTCGATCTCACCCTCGAGCAGACGGCTGACCGGGACCCCCGTCCATTTGGCCACGATCTCGGCCACGTCCTCGGCGTCGACGACATCCTTCAGGAAGCGCGGCTGGGTCGCGCTGGCGTCGGCCGCGGACTCGGCGGACTCGGCGGCGGCGAGCGCCTTCTCGAGCTCGGGAATCGTGCCGTACTGCAGCTCGGCGGCCCGCCCCAGATCAGCCTCGCGCTGCGCGCGCTCGAGCTCGGTGCGGGCCTGCTCGAGCTTCTCCTGGATATCGGCCACGGCGGTCACCGAGGCCTTCTCGCGCTGCCATTCGGCATGCATCGCGGCCGATCGCTCCCGCTCCTCGGCCAGCGCACGCTCGAGCTGCTCGCGGCGGGCGGCGGTGCCGGGATCATCATCGTCGCCGAGCGATTGCAGCTCGATTTCCAGCTGCATGATGTGGCGGTCGACCTCGTCGATCTCGGTCGGCTTGGAATCGATCTCCATCCGGATCCGCGACGCGGCCTCGTCGACCAGGTCGATCGCCTTGTCGGGCAGGAAGCGGTCGGCGATGTAGCGGTGGCTGAGCGTCGCCGCGGCGACCAGGGCCGAGTCCTGGATGCGGACCTTGTGATGGACCTGATAGCGCTCCTTGAGCCCGCGCAGGATCGCGATCGTGTCCTCCACGCTCGGCTCGCCCACGTACACGGGCTGGAAGCGGCGCTCCAGCGCAGCGTCCTTCTCGATGTGCTTGCGGTATTCGTCGAGCGTGGTCGCGCCGACCGCACGCAACTCCCCGCGAGCCAGCATCGGCTTGAGCAGGTTGGCCGCGTCGACGGCTCCCTCGGCCGCGCCGGCGCCGACGATCGTGTGCAGCTCATCGATGAACAGGATCACCGTGCCGCGGGCGTCGGCGATCTCCTTGAGCACCGCCTTGAGCCGGTCCTCGAACTCACCGCGGTACTTGGAACCCGCGATCAGGGCGCCGACGTCGAGGGAGATCACGCGACGGTCGCGCAGTCCCTCGGGCACGTCGCCGGAGACGATCCGCTGGGCCAGGCCCTCGGCGATCGCCGTCTTGCCCACGCCCGGCTCGCCGATCAGGACCGGGTTGTTCTTGGTCCGCCGCGACAGAACCTGGATCACGCGGCGGATCTCATCGTCGCGGCCGATCACCGGGTCGAGCTGGCCCTGGGCGGCGGCGGCAGTCAGGTCACGGCCGTACTTCTCGAGGGCTTGGAACTTCTCCTCAGGGCTCTGGTCGGTGACCCGGTGCGACCCGCGCACCTCGCCGAGCGCGCTCAGCAGCTGGTCATGATCGGCGCCGGCGGCCCGCAGCGCGTCGCCGGCCGCGCCCGGATGGGCGGCCAGGGCGAGCAGCAGATGCTCGGCCGAGATGTACTCGTCCTTCAGCTCGCGCATCTCGGTCTCGGCGGCCCGCAGGATCTGGGTGAGCTCGCCGGAGCCGCCGGCGGGCTCCTCGCGGCCCCCGGCGGTCAGCTTCGGCAACGCCTCCAGCGCCCGGCCGGTGGCCTCCCTCACCGACGCCGGCTCGACCCCGAGCTTGCGCAGCACAGGGACGACGATGCCGCCCTCCTGCTCGAGCAGCACGGCGAGCAGGTGCTCGGGCACCGTCTGCGGGTTGCGGCGCTGGTCGGCCAGCTGCTGGGCGGCCTGAAGCGCCTCCTGGGACTTGATGGTAAAGCGGTCTGGGTGCATGGCGTTCGCGTCCGGTCGTAAAAATCTCAGTGTGCTCGACTAAGATTATCATGGCCGCATCGGCCTACTGAGGTGAGGCCGATCAATGACCGCCGCTCACCAGGGACGGCCGGTGCCAGCCCCAGCGGCGGGCGACGGCCGCCACGCGTCGGCTAGCCGCGGATCCGGAGCCTGCGCACGGGGGTCCTGGCCTCGACGAGCCCGCCGGGGTCGAGCACCTCGCCGACGACGTGGGCGATCACCACGGCGTGCCGGCGCAGGGCGCTACGCAGGCGAGTCTGCTGTGCCGGGGAGAAGCCCAGCGCAATGGTCCGCCGGCCGCCGCGCACAAACAGCTGCCGGGCTGAGCTGAGGTTGATCCGCCGCCCCCCCGACACCGTGATGACGGCGGTGGCCAGCGCATTGCAGCGACGGGAGCAACTCAGGCGCGCGAGCAGGTGGCCCCGGGCCACGGGGCGCTGGCGCGGCAGCGAGAGGCCCACCCGGGCGATCGGGGGCTGCAGGGCGACGGCCAGGGTGGCCAGCTTGGCCAGGTTCGGGCTGCCCAGGCCCGAGGCCTCGTCGTAGCCGGGTCCGGCGGTGCAGCACCCCAGCGGACGCTGGTTGCCCCCGGGGAGGTAGGCCCCGAGGTCGTTGTTGCCGGACTGGATGTCGGAGAACACGTTCAAGGCGGCGTCCTGACGCTGGATCCGGTAGAGCAGCGAATTGGCCAGCCCCAGGCTCTGCTTGCCGTGCTGGCGCAGCAGCTGGTCGATCAGGGCCAGGCCGCCGGCGAACAGCGGTGAGGACGCACTCGTACCCCCGACCGCCACCCAGCCGTTGCTCCCGTAGCCCTGGCAGGCCGGGACCGAGCAGTAGATGCTGTAGCCGGGCAGGAGATCGGCCAGCATCGCGACGTCGGGCACATTGCGGAAGCGCTGGGTCACGAACCCGTTCTGGTAGCCAGGCCGCAGGAACAGCATGCTGGTGCCGCCGCCGCCCGCCGAGGTGTCGTACGGGGCGTCGTTCCAGACCGTCTCGCTCTGGATCTGGTTGGCACTGTCGAGCACGAAGTTGGTGCCGCCCACGCCGGTCACGAACGGTGAGGACGCGGGGAAGCTCGTCGCCTTGAGGGGCAGCGGATCCTGGCCGACGATGCAGGAGGAGGAGCCGGCATCGCCGCTGGCGGCCAGCACCGAGATGCCGGCGGCGGTCTCCAGGGCGAGCGCGCCCTCGACGGCGCGCAGCCCGGCGCGGCCCACGGCCACGGCCAGGGCCGGCTCGCAGACGCCGAGCGACACGGAGATCACGTCCGGCACCCGGCCGCCGTTCTGCAGCGGCGCGGTCAGCGACTGGAGGACGTCGGCCGGCCGCGCGCGGGACTCGTACACATCGATCGCCCGTAGCCCCGAAGCGGCCGCGTCGATCACCTGCAGGTCGAGCTCGGTCTCGCCGATCGGGGCCAGCGGACGCCGGATGTTGACTCCGAACGCGTTGATGGCCGGAATCGGCAGCCCGAAGCAGCTGGCGAAGGTCTGCACGTCCTTGTAGCGGAAGCCGTCGATCTCGATCAGCGCCACCCGCTCGCCCTGGCCCGTGATCCCGGCCGTGTGCAGCGGCGAGTAGCCGTATGCGTCGAGGTACTGATTGGGGGCGAACCCGCGATCGGCCTGGCCGGCGGCGCATCCGGTCGCCGTGCCCGTCCGCTGCTGGTAGCCCGACGGGGTGTTATCGGCGCCGAAGCGTGCCTGGGTACGCGGGAAGCCGGCTCCACGGGCCATCCCCACGGCCGGCTGGACGGCGACCGGCCGCGTGTCCAGACCGACCACGCCGGTGACGGCTCCTCGCAGCGCGCCCGGCACCCGCGCGTCGGTGCTCGGGGCCACATAGGCGCCCGCCCGCGCGGCGTGAAAGCGGGCCAGCGAGGCCCCGAACAGGCGCGTGGCCCGTCCCACGCTGAGCGTGGCGTCGGCGAACAGGCCGGTGGCGTCGATCCGCACGTGGGTGGCGCCGGCTCGGTGCAGGAACCGCGT
>DASVYO010000071.1:0-19595 GCA_036392135.1 Solirubrobacteraceae bacterium | reverse complement strand
AGGGCGTCGAGCAGTTGGCGGTCATCGAGGTTGGTGGCGCCGGCGAGTTGACGCATCCACGACGTGGTGACCATCGTGACCAGGACGGTCGCCAGCGCGCGTGGCTCGCCGGGGAGGATTGCCCCGTCGCGCTGCTGTCCTGCGATGCGTGCGGCCACGGCATCGATGAAGTGGTTCGTCAGCTGACCTATCCGCCCAGCGATCACTTCGTCGTAGGCCGCCGCTTGCGTTGCCGCCAGCAGGACCGGCGCGTTGGCGCGCGCGAGGGCGAAGCCGTCGTAGATCGACTTCGCCGCCGCATCAGGTCCGGACGGAACCCCGCCCGCTGCCTCCTCGACCCGTTCGACCAACGGGGCCGCCGTTTCCTCGATTAGGCGCAGTAAGAGCTCGCGTTTGTCCTCGAAGTAGACGTAGAAGCCGCTGCGAGAGATGCCGGCGAGCTCCGCGATGTCCTCGATCCGTAGTTCGGCAAGGGACTCGCCGCGGCCGAGCAATTCCACGGTCGCTTCGAGCAGCCGCTTCTCGATCTCCGCGCGGCGGGCGCGGCGCCGGACGGGCTGACGGGAAAGGGGGGGCACGACACAATCCTAACACCGAGTCTGACTTGACGTCTGACAGTGTGTCGACTACCTTTGGGAACTGAAAACATCGACTCGGTCGCAGTGGCCGATCATGCGGGACGGCTGCAAAGGAGTGGCCTAGACATGAAGGGACCGGAGATATGAAGCACACCGTGATCGGCGCCGGCGGGCAGGCCGGCCGCCACCTCGTCAGCGAGCTTCTGTCCCGTGAGCACGAGGTGATTGCTGTCGCCCGACGCTGGGACGGTCAACCGTTCGGTGCTGACGTCGAATATCGGATCGCCGACGCGATGAGCCGGGAGCAGCTCACGGACGCCCTCGCTGACAGCTCCACTGCCTACGCGACGCTCGGCTTGCCCTACACGGCGTCGGTCTGGGAGGCGCACTGGCCGACGATGACCAAGAACGTGTGCGACGCCGCGCTCGATCGCGACGCCCGGCTGATCTACCTGGACAACGTGTACGCCTACGGGCCGGTCAGCGGCTGGATGACCGAGCAGACGCCATATCGAGCGACATCCCGCAAAGGCCGGGCCCGAGCGCGGGCGGCTTCGCTGCTGGCCGATGCGATCGGACAGCGGCAGGCACGAATCATCATCGCGCGAGCAGCCGACTTCTTCGGTCCAGGCGGCGAGATGTCGATCATCGGTCCCCGGTTCTTCAAGGGCGTCCTGAGTAAGACTTCCGCCAAGCGGCGCGTCGAGTGGCTGGGGGATCCCAACACCCGCCACTGTTACAACTCGCTGACCGACATCGCCGCAGCACTCGTGACGCTGGGCGAGGCTGACGAATCAGACTTCGGCCAAACCTGGCACCTGCCCACCAACGGCCCCATGACCGGCCACGAGTTGTGTGCCACTCTCGGCCAGATTTGCCAATGCACGGTCATCCCGAGGCCGCTCGGCGCGAGCATGATCCGGCTCGCGGGCCTATTCAACCCACTAGTGCGCGAACAGCTGGAGATGCTCTACCAATTCACGAGCGACTACCTATTCAGCGACCAGAAGTTCAAGACCCGGTTCCCCGACTTCCACCAACAACCATTCGCCGAGGCATTGGACGACACCCTGCAGTACTTCAGCGCCCGACGGATCGGTCCGCGAGCTGAGAGACGAGCGTCCGAGCCGAGCGCACCCCAATAGCTCCCGGCCCGTAGGCCGCCCCGCTCGCCTCGAGCCCTCAAGCTCGACGCAACCCGCGCCAGCGCAAACGCAGGTCTCGATAAGCCCAGCGCCGACAGTCGCGCTCCTCGCCAATGCGAGGCGGTCCTCCCGCCGCTCTGATTTGCCACGGTGCATATGCAGAGCGGCGCCGACCGCCGGCTCGACATCGCCGCTCCGTGTGATCGCAATGCGCGAAGAGCAGTCGTCGACGCCATTCCGGATCAAGCACATCGTGCGTGCGTGCGCGCGGCGGGAGGATCGGCGGGTCAACCATCGTCCGAAGGAGGACGCATGCCTGCCACCTTGCTGCCGGACGCCTGCGGTCGGCGTCGATCCCCGGCGATCCTACCGAGCTTCCACCGAGTTCTACCGCCGCGTAATAAGGGCCAGCGCTATCCGGCCGACCCGCCGACCGTCGAGGAGGTCATCGCGGTGATGCACGCTGCCGGCGGCGATCACGACGCTGTCCGGTTGCGCGGCCTGATCATCGTGCTCTGGCGTGCCGGGGTCCGCATCAGCGAAGCCCTGGCGCTGACCGAAAGCGACCTTGACCTGCAGCGGGGCGCGATCCTGGTCCGGCATGGCAAAGGCGGTAAACGCCGCGAGGTCGGGATGGACCGCTGGGCGTGGGAGCATCTGACACCGTGGCTGCAGCTGCGCGTAACGCTTCCGGTCGGCGCCTTGTTTTGCGTGCTGCGCGGTCCGACCGCTGGTCGTCCGTGGGCGCCCGCGGGAGTGCGGTCACAGCTGCACCACGTGGCCGCTCGAGCGGGCGTCCGACGCCGGTTTGCACCGCATCAGCTGCGCCATGCCCACGCGGTCGAGATGTCGCGCGAAGGGGTTCCTCTCCTGGTGATCCAGCGCCAGCTGGGACACGCAGACCTCGCGATCACCTCGGTCTACCTGAGCGGGATCGATAACACCGAGATCGTGCACGCCGTGCATGAACGCCCCGCGCCGATGATCCCAGCCACCAACGGCTTGTAGCTCGCAAGCCTGTCATTTCCTGGTCGGTCGTCTCTCGACGACCCACCAAGGTGAGGCACTACCGCTCGCGAGACGGCAACACCTACTCATGCATTGCGACGTCGACATTGGGTTCGTCCCATCTGGGATTGCCCAGCATGCGAAAAGCGGTCGTCGGCGAGTTGCGCGAGTTCCACGTAAACGGGCCTGCGGTCGACGCCCGTCTGGGTGGCGTGCGCACTGTGGAAGAACGCGCCGACTAGATTTGGGCGCACCCCAACGCGAAAGGAGCAGACATGGCGAACGGCCGACTAGCGCAGAGCCGGGTTGGCGTGCTGGGAAGCGGCGAGGTCGGGCGGCGCATGGCAGCGGGGTTCTGCAGCCGTGGCCACGATGTGATGATCGGTTCGCGTGACCCGAGCAGGCCCGAACTGGGCGAGTGGCTGTCCGGAGATGGGGCTGGCATCAAAGCGGGCACGTTCGCCCAGGTGGCCTCGCATGGCGATCTGCTCGTCCTGGCTGTCCTGGGCAATGCGGCAGAGGAGGCGATCGCCGACGCCGGCCGCGAGAACTTCAGTGGCAAGGTCGTGATCGACACTATGAACCCGCTCGACTTCTCCGGCGGATTCCCGCCGAAGCTCTCGATCGCGGGTGAGGATTCGCTGGGCGAGCGCGTCCAACGCGCGCTTCCGGACGCCAGGGTGGTCAAGGCGTTCAATACGATCGGCAACCCCTACTTCGTAGATCCGGTCTTCAGCGAGGGGCAGCCGACGATGCTGATCGCTGGAGATGACGAGGATGCCAAGCGGACGGTCGGGGACGTGCTGGCCGACTTCGGCTGGTCTGATCCGGTCGACATCGGTGGTATCGAAGGCTCGCGCGAGCTCGAGGCGATTTGCATCGCGTGGGTCAAGATCGGCGGCGCACGCGGCGCGTGGGACCACGGATTCAGGCTGCTAGTCGGCTAGCATGCGCGCTCGTCCAAGCCTCCCCGAGCAGTGGCGCACGGCGATCAAGCTCGACGGGCTCACCGGACTGCGTGCGGGGGAGCTATGGGGGCTCACCCGAGGCGACGTGGATCTCGACGCCAACCCGCCGACGCTGCACGTCCGGCGCGCGATCAAGGACGTGGCCGGCGAACTTCAAATCGGCCCAACGAAGACCCACGCGAGCCGTAGCCCCACGATCCCGGCCACCCTCATCCCCGACCTGCGGCAAGCGCTCGAGAATCCCGGCGTCAAGGTCCGGCTGACCAGCAGGACGGCCGGGTACGCCGCCGTGGTCGAGGGGGAGGAGGGACCGGAGCTAGGTTGGACCCCCCGCGCCGAGGACCCCGACCGGCTCGTGTTCACGACGCCGCAGGGCCGTCCGGTCAGTCAGGGCAACTTCTACGGCCGCGTCTACCGGCCCGCCGTCGCCAAGCTCTGGCCCGCCCCGGCTCCACGGGCTGCGGATGCACGACCTCCGTCATGCCGCGGCTGCGCACGCGATAGCGGCGACCAGCTCGACCTAGGCGGGTCTCGTGCTCGTCATGCAGCGGCTGGGGCACCGCAACATCCGCACGACGATCGATGTCTACGGCCACCTCACCAAGAACACCGACCACAACCTGGCCGACGAGTTGAGCGCGATGTACGAGCGCGACCGCGCCGACAACGTCGTGCCGCTGCGCGCCAACGGCAAGTCATAGCTCAGAAGGCCGCGATGGGCGCGGTCCTCCGCTCAAGTCGCTAGCGTCGTGACATGTGAGGCGCTCCGACTTCTTCGACACGGTCGAGGCTGGTCCGGACAATCCCACAGGTCGCTTTCGGGTTGAGATGGTGCAGGAGCTTCGGGGAGGCCCCCTCGACGGGGTCCCTGACGTTGAAGCGGCGATCGCTCTCGCGCGATTGGCCCATGACGAGCTTGAGGCGTACGGGACCGACGGCGAATGCGACCTTTCAAACGACGATATGAGCGATGCTCTCGTCGCATTGCGCGCGGTGTCGGCAAGGCTCGGCCTCACGTTCAGACCGCCGTTCAGAAACTTCGACACGTTCCGCACCTACTGGCTCAAGCACGATGCGCACGGGTCGTGGCAGGCGCGGCGGGATCTCCTAGAGACGGTGTTTCACGAGCTTCATGAGCGACTGACCGACCTTGAGACGGAGGTTCTTACGTCGTCGCTCGCAACTGCGGTCAGTCCGCGTGGCCGAACCGGCTGGACGTACGTCGATAACGAGATCGCCGAGCTGCGTCGCCACTTCCAGAGTGCGAGGTCGCCGCAGGACTATCGCAACGTGGGCAACGATTGCGTCATCGTCACGGAGGCGTTGAGCAGGACCGTCTACAAGGCGGAGAGGCATCTCCGCGAGGGGGAGTCCGAGCCTCCGGTATCGAACACCAAGCAGAGGCTAGAGCGCTTCGTCGAGGACTCGCTTCCGGGGTCGCCCAACTTGGAGTTGCGCAAGCTCTGTCGCGCGACCATCGAGATGGCGCAGGCCGCCAAGCATCGCGGCGCGCCGACCCGCAAAGAAGCCGGGGTCGCCGCAGACGCGGTGATCCTCCTCGCAAACATGCTCCGGAGGATTGCTGATGAGCTGTAGGCAAACAGTAGGCAGAAAGTCCGGTTGCGCCCTTTGGGCCTCTCCCTGGCAAACAAAGAACCCCGCCATTAGCGGAGCTTTTGTCGAGCGCGCCCTGAGAGATTCGAACTCCCGACCTTCGGTTCCGTAGACCGACGCTCTATCCAGCTGAGCTAAGGGCGCTGGGCGCCCGATTCTAGCCTCCGAGGCCGGAGCGGTCAGGCTGAGGGGGAGGGAGCGTCCTCGGGCCCGGCGAAGCGGGCCACGGTGAAGGCGATCAGGGTGGGGACCTGGAGGGCGTAGACCAGGAGCGAGAGGGTGAGGATGACCAGCGCGCCGCCGCTCACGTGGTCGCGCAGGAACGCGTACTCGATCATCGCGGCCGTGAACAGGTAGGCCAGGCCCGCCCACTTGGCGACCTGGAAGAAGCGCGGCCAGGCGAACCCGTCGACGCGGCCCAGTGAGGAGAGGTTGTAGGCCACGAGTCCGGCCGAGATGACCAGCAGGATGATCGCGGGGGCGAGCGGCACGTGCTTGGGCAGGTGGGAGGAGAGGTAGATCCCTCCGGCCACGATCAGAGCCAGAGACGCCATGCCGACCTGCGTGAAGGGTGGGTACTTGCTCTGGCCGGCCATGCTCACATCGACGCGATCTTGGTCATGATGACCAGCGTCGCGATCTGCATCACGCCGAGGATCCCGGCGCAGTACATGAAGCGCTTCATCAGGCTCTCGATGACCTGGGGGTTGGGTCGCTTCTTCTTGAGCTCATAGAGGACGGCGATGTTGGCCGGCTCGAGCAGACCCAGGGCGAGGATCGCCATCACCCCGACGACGATGAAGCTGGCGACCACCCAGCCATGGCTCGGGCTGGCGCTCAGCACCCGCCCCTCCTTGGTGGCCAGCTGCCAGCCGGCCGCGAGCGTCATGGTCACGACGGTCGGCATGATGACCACCATCTTGGGCATCAGCCGGGTGGTGAACTCGATCCGGGCCGGGATCGACATCGAGCCCATGATCGGGCCCAGGACGAGTCCCAGGAACAGGTCGATGATCGTCCAGGCCGCCCCGCCCGCGACGTGGAAGAAGGTGAGCGGCCAGAGGCTGTTGACGGCGATGGCGACGATCAGCAGGACCATCAACACCGCTGCGATCGCCAGGCCTACTCGAGGCACGATGTCGAACTGAAGCGGGACCGGCGGAGGGCCCGCATGCGGCCCGTCGTTGCGGTGCGCGCTCGGCTCAACCTCATCAATGGCGGGAAGCTGCCCCGTTACGTCCACCATTGCGGCTAATGCTAGGGGCCGGCGCGGTCGACGTCCAGGGACCGCCCCGATCTTTCTCAGGCCACCAACCTCACGATGGCGGCGATCCCGACGACCAGGATCACCGCGCGGAGAGCGGTGGGGGGAAGGCGCCGGCCGTAGCGGGCGCCGAGCACCCCGCCCACCAGCGATCCGGCGGCGATCAGCGCGGCCGGCAGCCAGGCGATATGCGCCACCAGGACGAACAGCACGCCGGCGACCAGGTTGACCAGTCCGGTGAGCACGACCTTCAGCGCGTTGAGGCGCTGCAGCTCGTCCTCGAGCGAGAGGTTGAGGATGGCCAGCATCAGGATCCCCTGGGCGGCGCCGAAGTAGCCACCGTAGATGCCGCTGGCGAACACCGCGCCGAGCGCGACGGGGCCGGGCCGTGCGCCCGGGTGCGTGCGGCGGTGGCTCAACGCCCGGGAGAGGCGTGGTTGGAGCATGATGAGGATCAGGGCGATGGCGATGAAGCCGGGTACGATCGCCTTGAAGGCCGAGGCCGGCAGGCTGAGCAGCAGCACGCCCCCGGTGACGCCGCCGAGCAGCGAGGCCAGCGCTAGCGGCACGATTCGCTCCCGCTGGCGGGCGAGTTCGGGGCGATAACCGATCGCTCCGGAGGCGGATCCGGGGACGAGCCCGACCGTATTGGAGACGTTGGCGACGACCGGGGCATAGCCGAGGCCGAGCAGGACCGGGAAGGTGATCAGCGTCCCACTGCCGACGACCGTGTTGATCGTTCCCGCCGCAATCCCGGCGGCGAGGATGACCAGCACGTGCAGGGCACTCACCGGCGGCGCGCGATCAAGTCGGTAGACCGAGGATCCCGAGGGTGGTCTCTCCTCGCCGCAGGCGCTCGAGCGTCTCCCGCTCGGCGGCGTCCCGCGCGTGGGCGGCGGCCGCCACGTCCTCGATTTCGTCCGCGCGAACGACGACCGCCCCATCGGCGTCACCGACCACGGCGTCGCCGGGACGGACATCGACCTCGCCAATGCGGAGCACTGCCCCAAGCCTCCCCTTGCCGTGCGCGTCCTTGACCGTCCCGCGGAGACAGACGTTGGCCGCGAACACGGGGAACTCGAGGGCGGAGATCGCCGTGCAGTCGCGGACGCCGCCGGTGATCAGCAGGCCGCCGAGATCTCGCGCGAGCGCGGCGTGGCTGAGGATCTCACCCCAGTAGCCGGCCTCGGTCTGGCCGTGCACGTCGGCCACGATCACGTCTCCGGGGGCGGCGGCGTAGATCGCACGGTGCAGCCAGAGGTTGTCGCCCGGCGGGCAGTCGACGGTCAGCGCCGGGCCGCACAGGCGAAAGCGGGGTGCCACCGGCTTGATCGCCGAGGGCAGAGCACCCTGTGCGCCGTACGCCTCGTGGACGGTGGCCGCGCTCAGCCCCGACAGGGGATGGTCAGCCATCGGCGCGCTGAGACGCGGTCCCCAGGAGATTGCCCTCGACCCGCTGCAGATGGGTCTCCATCGCCGCGATCGCGACCGGGAGGTCTCTGGCCGCCAGCGCGTCGACGAGCGCCACGTGATCCTGGTGGTACACCGCGCGCCGCTCCAGGGAATCGCTGCGCCGCTTGAGGCTCCCCCAGATGGCGCCGTGCCGGGCCTGTTCGATGACGGCATACATGTCGAGCAGCAGGCGGTTCCGGCTCGCGGCGACGATCGCGTGATGCAGGGCGAAATCCCAGACCTCGAATTCGTCGTAGTTCGCGGCCGTGCCGCCGCCATCAAGGCACCGGCGCATCTCGTCGAAGTCGCGGGCGGTCGCCCAGGCCACGACGAGCGGCAGTACCTGAGGTTCGATCAGGCGTCGAGCCACCATCACATCGGCCGGTCCAACCTCCTGATCGCCGGGCCTTCCATCCGTGCCGGTGGTGACCCGGCCCCGACTGGAGTCGCGCAGGAAGGTGCCGCGCCCGACCTCCCGGGAGATGCGGCCCTCCGCCTCGAGGATGGCCAGCGCGTGCCGGATCATCGTCCGGGTCACGCCGAGGTCCGAGGCCAGCTGGCGCTCGGTCATCATCCGGGCCCCGGGGCCGGTCTCAGCGGCCCGGTGGTGGGCGAGGATCAGCTCGGCCAGCTCGTGCCCGTAGGCCGGGGTCTTGACCGTCGCTGAAGAGCTCGCCATCGCTTCCACCTATGCGAGCAGGCCGAACGTCGCTGGGCAAAGCTTGACGACCATTACAACCAATCATAGCGATGCCGTGGTCTAATCGGGCTCTAACTTGACGCCGTTTCCTGTTCTCGCTAGGTTCGCACCAATCCCACAAATCGAACCAAATGGTGGGAGCCGTCGCCGGAGAGAGGAGAGCCTGAGCGTGAGACTGGCCACCGCCATCACCCCTGAGGGGCTGAGGCTGCATGTACGTGGGTCGGGTGGATACGTGGACGTCGGACAGGCCACCGGCGACGAGCGCCTCTCGGACTTGAATGCCGTGCTGGCGGGCGGGGCCGAGGTTCTGGAGATCGTCCGGAAGGCCTCACAGCAGGACGGCCGGGAGCTGCCGGAGGCCGAGTACGGCCCAGCGGTGCCCAGTCCCAACCGCGTCCTGTGCTTCGGCGTCAACTACCTCGAGCACGCCCTGGAGGGCGGCCGGCCGCCGACCACCTGGCCGGAGGTGTTCGTCCGCGGCGCCGGATCGGTGGCGGCGCCCTTCGGCGACCTGATCAAGCCGGCCCTGAGTGATCGCTTCGACTACGAGGGCGAGCTGGCCCTCGTGGTCGGCCGGGGCGGCCGTTACATCCGCGCGGCCGACGCGATCGACGCGCTCGCGGGGTACACCATCCTGATGGATGGCTCGGCAAGGGAGTGGCAGCGCGCGGCCAGTCAGTGGACGCCCGGCAAGAACTTCGACGCCACGATGCCGATCGGCCCCGAGATCGTCACCACCGACGAGATCGACGTGTCCGATGTGCAGCTGACCACGACGCTCAACGGCGAGGTCATGCAGTCGGCCCGCACCTCGCAGATGATCTTCAACATCCCGGCCACGATCGAGTACGTGTCGTCGTTCACGACTCTGAAGCCCGGTGACGTGATCGCCACGGGTACGCCGGGCGGCGTCGGCTTCGCCCGCCAGCCACCGGTGTGGCTGCAGCCGGGAGATCTGTTGGAGGTCGAAATAGAGGGCCTCGGCAAGCTGTCCAATCGGGTGGTCGCCGAGGACGCCGCCGTCAACGACTGGCCGTGGGTACCCCCGGCGGCGCAGAAAGCCGGGTTCTGAGACACCAAATACGAGCAGATTGATCCGACCGGAGCCGTGAGCTCGAGCAGCGCACCCAAGCGCATTAGTGCACACAGAGGAGAGGGAGATGACTGGACTCAGATGGCCGGTCCCCCAACGGGGCCGGATAGTGGTCGCGGCTGCGGTGGTGGCGGCTCTGGCCGTGGCCGGCTGCGGCAGCGGCTCGGGCAGCGGCGGCGGCAGTGGCGGTGGCGGAGGCGCCGCCTCGGCACCCAAGGGTGCGACTCTGACCGTGGCCGACGTGGCCCCGTTCACGGGTACCGATGCCGCGCTCGGCCCGACATATCTCGTCTCGTGTGACGCGACGACGAACGCGATCAACGCGGCCGGCGGCGTGCTCGGGCACAAGCTGACCTGCAAGTCCGTGGACACCCGGGGGGATCCGGCCGACGCCGTCCCGGCCGTCCGGCAGATGTACGCGTCGACCTCGAACCTGGCGCTGGTCATCGGCTGCACCTCTGACGAGGCAGCCTCGGTGGTGCCGGTGTTCACGGCCAACAAGACGATCTCGTTCTGCATGACGGGGCAGTCGGAGTTCGACCACGTCAAGTTCCCGTACTTCTACCGGCTCGTGCCTCCGGACCTGTCGGAGTCCTACGCGATGGTGGCCATCGCTCAACAGAAGCACTACAAGCGGATCGCGCTGGCCTTCGGTAACGACATCGGCTCGCAGACGTTCATCGGGCCGGCGATCGCGGCCATCAAGAAGGCGGGTATGACGCTGGTCTCCAACCAGACCCTCGACCTGAGCGCGAACACGTTCCGCACCGAGGCCGCCGCGGTCGCGGGGGCCAAGCCGGACGTGATCCTGACCGAGGCCCTGGGCCCGACCGAGGCCGCGTTCCTGTCCGAGGTCAAGCAGCTCAACGGCGGCAAGCTGATCCCGGTGATCGGAACCTCGGCCACGATCTCCCCCGACTGGTACAAGTCGGTGGCCGCCGCGGTCGGCGCCTCCACGCTGTCGGCGAATTTCCTGGCCGACAACCTGGTCGTCGAGTCCTCCGGGCCGTCGTATCAGCCGTTCGTCACCGCGCTCAACGGGGTCAAGGGGAAGGTCGGCAACACCGGCAACTTCTCCACCTACCTGACGGCGCCGGGGGCCGTTCATCTGTACGACGGGATCAACCTGGCGGCGCTGGCCATGCTGGCGGCGCACAGCACGAGCTCGGCCAAGATCGGCCCCTACATAGAGCAGATCGGCAACGGCGTGCCCGGCGCGAAGGTGGTCTACTCCTTCGCCCAGGGGGCGGCGGCGCTGAAGGCAGGCCAGAAGATCCGGTACATCGGACCGGGAGGCCCGACGAACTTCGACGCCTACCACGATTCAGCGGGTCTGTTCCAGATCGACACCTACACGCCGAACGGAACGGTGAAGGTCGTCGGCAACATATCGACAAGCCAGTTGCGGGCCCTCGGCCTGTGAGGATGTGAACCGGGAGCGTGTTGCCGACAGCCAGCATCTTCGTCACCTCGATCGGCTTCGGGCTGGTCTCGGCGGCGGTGCTCGCCCTGGCGGCGGTCGGCTTCACGCTCCAGTTCGCAGTCACCAACGTCCTCAATCTGGCCTATGGCGGCGTGATGGTCGTGAGTGCGTATGCCGCCTATGAGCTCAACAACGCCGGCGTCAGCATCTGGATCGCCTCCTTTGCGGCGATCATCGCCGGCGCCCTGATGTCGGTGTTCCTCAACAACGTCATCTACACCCCGTTCCAGCGCAAGGGCGCCTCCCCGATCACGATGGTGATCGTCGCCCTGGGGATGACCCTGATCCTGGTCTTTGGCACGCAGGCGCTGGCCGGGCCCACGAATGTCTCCTACAGCCTCAGCCAGGGCCAGCTGGTCAAGGTCGGCTCGATCGAGCTGACCGTCGTCCAGCTGGGGATCATCGGCCTGAGCGTGGTCGTCATGGTGGCCGTTCACGCCCTGATTCGCTACACCCGTCTGGGCAAGGCGATGCGGGCGACGGCGGCCAACCGGAACCTGGCCCGCAACTGCGGGATCCGAACCGATCGCGTGGTGATGCTCACGTGGCTGATCACCGGCGCCCTGTGCGGCCTGGCGGGACTCACGTTCGCGGTCAACTCCGGCACCTTCGGGGCCACCAGCACCGACATCTTCCTGGTCCTGATCCTGGCCGCGGTGTTCCTCGGCGGGCCCGGCGAGCCCTACGGGGCGATGCTGGGTGCGCTGGTGATCGGGCTGGCCACCGAGGTCAGCGCCTCGATCATCATCTCCGACTACAAGGACGTGATCGCCTTCGTGATCCTGCTGGCGATGCTGGCCGTCCGGCCCAACGGACTGCTGGGTCGGGCCGCCTGAGGCAGGAGCAGCAGCTTGGTCTACTACATCACCACGCTTCTCGTCTACGCCGGTGTCGACGCGATCGCCTGTCTGGGGCTCAGTCAGCAGTTCGGCATCGGGGGGGTCACCAACTTCGGCTTCATCATCTTCCAGGCCGCCGGCGCGTACACGGCGGCGGTTCTGTCGTTGCCCGCCTCGAGCGCCAACGGCGGCTTTCAGAGCTACATCGGCGGCCTGAACCTGCCGTTCCCGCTGCCCTGGATCGGGGCCGCGCTCATCGGTGGCCTCTTGGCGGTGCCGTTCGTGGCCATCGTCGGCCGCCGCCTCCGCGGTGACTTCGCCGCCGTCGGGCTGCTGGTCACCGCGGTGATGTTCAACCTGCTGGTGACCAACTACACGCCGCTGGTCAACGGCGCCGCCGGTCTGTCGCTGGTCCCGGCACCGCTGCAGAACTCCTTTGACCCGCAGTCGGCCGGCTACCAGTGGGGCTACGGCATCGTCGCCGTGCTGCTTGCGCTGCTCGTTTACGCGTTCGTCACCCGGCTCACCAATTCGCCCTACGGGCGAACGCTGCGGGCGATGCGCGACAACGACGTCGTCGCCGATTCACTGGGCAAGAACCTGCGCTCTCTGCGCACGTCATCGCTGGTGGTGGGGGGCGCCATCGCCGGCCTGTCCGGCGGGGTCCTGGTCGGCTTCATCAACCTGTGGGACCCGCAGGCCTGGGGCTACGCCGAGACCGTGGTCCTGTTCGCGGCCGTGATCATCGGCGGCCTCGGCAACCATCGCGGCGCGATCCTGGGCGCGATCCTGGTGCCGGTCGCGTTCGAGGAGGCCACGCGCTACATCCCCCCGGTCCCCAACAACGCGAACCTGATCCCGGCTCTGCAGTGGGTCGTGATCGGCCTGCTGATCCTCGTCTTCCTCTGGTTCCGCCCCCAGGGCATCCTGCCCGAGCGCCGCCGCAAGCTCCTGGGCGCTCGGGCTGATGCCGCTCCCGCGGCGGGTTCCGTGGACGCGCCGGCGGCAGCCGTGGCGACGGCGACCACGCCGAGGGCGACCGCGGCGGATCACCCACGGCCGAGCGCCGACCTGAGCGAGCTGGTCCGGCACGAGGATGACGCCGCCGAGCATCGAGGGGAGGTGATCCTCAGCTGCGAGGGGCTGGTCCGCAGCTTCGAGGGCGTGCGGGCCGTCAACGACGTCACGATGTCCTTCCAGCGCGGGCGCCTGACCGGGATCATCGGCCCGAACGGGGCGGGCAAGTCGACCGTCCTGGCCATGCTCGCGGGGACGCTCCCGCCGACGGCGGGGAAGATCTTCTACCGCGGTGAGGACGTCACCGCGCTGCCGGCCTACCGGCGGGCGCAGCGGGGCCTGGTCAGAACCTTCCAGCTGGCCTCGGAGTTCAAGCGCCTGACCGTGCTCGAGAATCTGCTCGCCGCGATTCCCGGGCAGCGCGGCGAGAGCTTCCGGGGCGCGGTGCTCGGCAAGCGCTACTGGGGCGCCCAGGAGCGCGAATCAATCGAGCGGGCCGCCGCGACGCTGGAGCGCTTCGGACTCCTGTCGCTGGCCGATCGCTACGCCGGGGACCTGAGCGGCGGGCAGCGGCGCCTGGTCGAGATCATGCGCGCGCTGATGACCGAGCCCGAGGTGCTGTTGCTGGACGAGCCGATGGCCGGCGTGCATCCCCGCCTGGCCCACCAGATCGGGATGCAGCTCGTCGGCCTGTGCGAGGGCGGCATGACGGTGATCATGGTCGAGCATGAGCTCTCGATCATGGACGAGTTCTGCGATCCGGTGATCGTGCTCGCCGAGGGCCGGCTGCTGGCCGAGGGGACGATGACGGCGCTCCGGGCCAAGGAAGAGGTCGTGGAGGCCTACCTTGTCGGTTGACACCCAGGGTGCGGCCGCCCTCCTCGAGCACCGGGTCGAGGGCGTGTCGCTGCGCACTGAGGAGATCACCGCCGGCTACCAGGGCAGTCCCGTGGTGCACGGCGTCTCGATCTCGGTGCAGCCCGGGGAGGTGGTCTCGATCGTCGGACCGAACGGCTCGGGTAAGAGCACGCTGCTCAAGAGCCTCGTCGGCCTGGTCGAGATCATGTCGGGGCGGGTCATCGTCGGCGACCGCGAGGTCACCGGCTGGCCGGCCGAGAACGTGGCCCGGATCGGCGTCGGCTACGTCCCGCAGATCGACGACGTGTTCCCGCCGCTGACGGTGCGCGAGAACCTCGAGATGGGCGGTTATCTGCTCAAGCCCCGGGAGGTCTCAGGCCGCGTCGAGCACGTCCTGAAGGTCTTCCCTCAGCTCGGTCGGATGGTCGGACGCCGCGCGGGCAAGCTCAGCGGCGGCGAGCGCAAGATGCTGGCCATGGGCCGGGCCCTGATGCTCGAGCCGGCGCTGGTCGTCCTTGACGAGCCGACCGCCAACCTGGCCCCCAAGATCGCCCTGACCGTCCTGCAGGAGCACGTCCGCAGCCTGGCCGCCACCGGCGCCTCGGTGCTGATCGTGGAGCAGCGCGCCAAGGCGGTCCTGGAGATCTCCGACCGCACCTACGTGCTCGGCGGCGGCCAGCTGCGTATGGAGGGCCGGCCCGCCGAGCTGGCGGCCAGCCCGGAGTTCATCGAGTCATTCCTGGGCGGCGGCCGCCCGCACGGCTCGTAGCGCGCGAAAGCGGAGAGGGGCGAGAGCTCTTTCGAGCTTGCCATACGTGGTAGGTTTGGCCGGCACCGTCGGGAAGCGAGGAAAACCGGCGGAGCGCGAACGGGGTGGGACCGCAAATCTACGGGGGATGAGCTGGCCGCAGAGCCTGGCGTAGCTCACTGTGAGGCAGGCATCTGTCTCGGGAGGGATGACATGAATCAATCGTCGATGGCGCGCTCGTCGTGGCGTCGTTTGAGTGCTCGCACAGCACTCCTTACAGTCGCAGTGGCAGGCATCTGCGCATCAGCTGCGTCAAGCGCCTCGGCAGCGCTCTTCCCGCAGTGCCCGCCGGTCGGCAACAACCAGGGTTGTAGCCAGCTGATCCTCGTTAACCACGACTTCAGCGTCACGGTCAAAGTCGATCCGGCAGCCCCGGCGAGCGGATATGACGGGGTCGAGGACACGCTGGTCGGGGTCCAGAACAACTCTCCGGGGGATGTATCGAGCCTTAACCTGGCGTCGCCAGGCGCGGACATCTTTGCGTTCGATGGGGATGGGCTCTGCAACCCGGGCAACTGGCCATCCGCTCCGGCGGTGACGCCATCGAACTGTCCAGGCCCGCAGGGCTTCGGGTCGACCGGTTACGAGGGTCCGAACAACACGTTCTCGAACATCAGCGCGAACTTCCGTACCGGCACCGTCAACTTCACGTCTCCGATTAAGCCAGGCGGGTCGGCCTATTGGGGGCTTGAAGAGGCGCTCCAGCCAGGGCAGCTCCTCTCCGGCGCCGGCGGCGCACCGATCACGACCCCACCTCGGGTCTCGGGCCTGAGCATCACCTTTTCGATCATTTGCGTTGGCACCAGCGGTTGCAGTGGGATGGCCCAGATCGTGGTTATCGAGCACCGTCAGGGCAAGGCGTGGATCGCGCGCCGTCGCAAGCCGGCCACCAGGAAGGTCGTGGTCGGCTCGGTGCGGGTCTCCATCCCCGGCGGCGAGAGCTCGTCGGTCACCGTTTCACTCAACAGAACTGGGCGGAAGCTGCTCTCCGGGAGGTCCTCGCTGCGGGCGCAGGTTCAGCTCAAGCTGGGTGGTCGGGTCACCCCCGTCGGCAAGGTGATGTTCAAGGGCCACAAGAGCGCTTGACACCGGTGATTGCGGCAATCCGTCAGACCCGAGCGCCCGCCTGAACTGCGGGCGCTCGGAGATGGCCTTCGCCAAGAGGTGACACATCGAGATCGGACCCTGCTGTGCGGCGCCGCGCGAAAGCGGAGAGGGCGGGATTCGAACCCGCGATAGAGGTTTCCCCCCATACTCGCTTAGCAGGCGAGTGCCTTCAGCCACTCGGCCACCTCTCCGGGTCCGGGGCAGTCTAGACGAGGCGATCGGAGGATCGCGGGCTGCGCCGGGGGTCGCCGCGGGGATCGATCCCCTCGCCTCCCCGTGCTCGGGCACGGCTACGATCGGGGCCGGTCACACCTCCGGAGGGGTGGCAGAGCGGTCGAATGCACCGGTCTTGAAAACCGGAGTCCGGCAACCCCGGACCGCGGGTTCGAATCCCGCCCCCTCCGCTCCCGACTCGGCCGGCAGCGCTCACCTCTCGGCCGGCAGCCCGAGCCCTCCGTCCGGGCGCGCACGTCGCGCGCCGACTACGAGTACAGGGTGCTCGGGTCTGCCGTGCCCGGCCAATCTGGCGCCCACCTCGGGTCTTCCGACCGGGGTGCGCGCCCCAGTGGTCGGTTTCCGGTCAATCCAGCGCGCACCTCAGACGTTCCGCCGAGGTGCGCGCCCCAGTGGTCGGTTTCCGGGGCGTCCTTGGACCGGCTCTGCGCCGACTCCCCGCGCCCGCGAGCCCCCACCCCGGCCGCGAATGAACCTCTACTGGGGCTTGCGGGGCGCGACGTTCTTCGGCGCCGTGCCGAAGACGTGGTCCCAGAACGGGGCGCTCACGCCGTAGCCCCGCTCGTGGTTCTGGAAGTGGTGGCGCATGTGCAGCTCGCGCAGCCGCCGGCCGAGCGCGGTCTTGGGGCGGTGATGATGCACGTGGTAGTGGAGCATGTCGTAGGCCAGGTAGCCGCCCAGGAAGCCGGCCCCGAAGGGCATGAAGGCCGGGCTGCCCAGCACCAGCGAGAAGCCCCAGACGAACACCGCGGCCAGCGGGATGCTGACCGACGGGGGCATGACCAACCGCATCGGATCGTTCGGGTGGTCGTGGTGGACACCGTGGATGATCCAGTGAATCCGGGCGCCGATGCCAGCCTCGGGCTCGAAGTGGAACACGATCCGGTGCAGCCAGTACTCGGTCAGGGTCCAGAACAGGTAGCCGCCGAGGATCCAGGCCAGCGTCAGCCAGCCCGCCCCGTGGATGACCCCCAGCACCACCAGCGCCACGATCACGGGCACGAACAGGATCGGGGGCACGGCGGGGTGGACCCGGGAGAGCTTGTCCAGCAGATCGGAGTCGAACATGCGCGGGGAGGCGCGCAGGGCGTCCGTCCGGCTCAGCCCGTCAAGATCTTCAGCGTGACGCGTAGCCATCAGTCCTGAGAATTTTAGCCCGCGCCGGACCTCCGGCACGATCTCACCCGATCACGTCAACAAACGGCTGAGGAGTCGCGCTCGGCGGCGACGCCGGCCTCGGCGTCGGGCATGACGAGCACGATGTGCCGCAGCGAGAGCGCGATGAACTCCCGGTGCTCCACGCGCGGGGAGCCGCCCAGGGTCGCGACCTCGGCATCGGTGAGGGCCAGGAACTCGCCCTCGGAGGCGTTGAGGTAATCGGTCAGGCGGCTGCGGTAACCATCGGCCGGGAGGCGAACCAGCCCTGAGATCCGGTGACGATCGGTCTCGACGATGATGCGCTGCTCACGCTGCTCCATGCGGCGACGATAGCGGTGAGTGCCATCCTCCGGCCAATGGGCGGCTCACAGAAACCGCGCTGGTGGTCGGCCCGCCGGGCCCAGAACCGCAAACCGGCGACCTACCGCTGCCCGATCTGCGGTGGGCACCTGCCGGCGCTGAGCGAGCACATGCTGCTGCTCCCCGAGGGCCGCTCGGAGGGCCGGCGCCACGCGCACACCCGATGCGTGCAGCGCGAGCGAGCCGCGGGCCGGCTGCCGACGCGGGAGGAGTGGCAGCGCACCCAGCCCCGGCCGCCGTCGCTGTGGCAGCGCCTGCGGCGACGCGGGCGGCCGCCCAGCGGGTAGGGTCCGGCCATGCGTCGTGAGCTCAAGCTGGGTCTGAACGTCGGCTACTGGTCCGGCGGTCCGCCGCCCGGGGCGGCGGAATCCGTGCTCGAGGCCGAGCGGCTGGGCTTTGACTCCGTGTGGACGGCGGAGGCCTACGGGTCCGACGCGCTCATGCCGCTGGCCTGGTGGGGCGCGGCGACCGAGCGGATCAGACTCGGCACGGCGATCGTCCAGATCTCCGCCCGCACCCCGGCGGCGACGGCGATGGCCGCGATGACGCTCGATCACCTGAGCGGCGGGCGAATGATCCTCGGACTGGGCGTGTCCGGGCCGCAGGTCGTCGAGGGCTGGTATGGCCAGTCGTTCGCCAAGCCGCTGGCCCGGATGCGCGAGTACATCGGCATCCTGCGCGACATCTGGGCGCGCCAGGGGCCGGTGACCAATGACGGGCCGCATTATCCGCTGCCGCTGCCCGACGGAACCGGGCTCGGCAAGCCGCTGAAATCGAGCCTGCGTCCGCTGCGCACCGAGATTCCCATCTACCTGGCCGCCGAGGGACCCAAGAACATCGCGCTGGCCGCCGAGCTCTGCGACGGCTGGCTCGCCCTGTTCTACTCCCCCCACCACGACGACTTCTACCGACAGGCCCTGGCCGACGGCTTCGGCCGCCCGGGCGCTCGGCACCAGGCTGAGGATTTCGAGGTGGCGGCGACGGTTCCGCTGATCGTCACCGACGACATCGAGGCCGCCGCCGACGCCGTCCGCCCGATGTACGCGCTCTACTTCGGCGGGATGGGGGCCCGCGGGACCAACTTCCACGCCAACGTGGCCATCCGGATGGGCTATGAAGCCGAGGTGGCCAAGATCCAGGAGCTGTACCTGAGCGGCCACAAGGACGAGGCCGCGGCCGCCGTCCCCACGAAGCTTGTCGAGCAGCTCACCCTGATCGGTCCCCAGGAGAAGATCCGCCACGACCTCGAGGCGTGGCGCGAGTCGATCGTCACCACGCTGCTGATCGGTGGCGATCCGGCCACGTTGCGCACCGCGGCCGAGCTGGTCCTGGGCTGAGCAGCTAGTCCCCCTGGTCACCCCGCAGGCTCGGGGCCCGGCGCACCGCTGCCGTGATGATCTGGTGTGCCTTGAGGCCCAGGCTGAGCCGCTCGCGGCCGTCGGACTCGTAGGGGGAGAGGCCCGAGACCTCGTGCACCCGTGACAGGCGGTAGCCCACGGTATGGCGGTGAAGCGCCATGGCCTCGGCGGTCTCGGTGGTCGAGCCGTCGTGGGTGAGGAAGGCCTGCAGGGTGGCCAGCAGATCGGTGTCGTGCCGCTGGTCATAGTCGGCCAGGGGGGAGATCGTGCTCGCCCTGAGCTGCTCGAGCTCCTCGGGATCACGGAGCAGGACCCCGATCAGCAGCCGGTAGGTCTCCTCCTGGCCGGCCAGCGGCACGCTGGGCAACCCGGCCAGCTCCAGCAACAGCTCAGCTTCGCGAATGGCTTCGTGCAGGGTGCCCGGATCGCGGCGCAGCGCCGACACGGCCACGGTCATGCCCAGCTCCCGCAGGCGCCGGGCGACCGCCTCCCCGTGGTGCGGGGCGCCGGCGGGCGCGAGACCCAGCAACCGCCCCCCCGGGGCGTCG
>DASVYO010000070.1:0-61803 GCA_036392135.1 Solirubrobacteraceae bacterium | reverse complement strand
TCGGCCTGCCGCACCCCGGCCGGGGCCGGCGGAGGCGTCCCGCCGAGCGTCGCCAGCCGGCTGCTCAGCGCGTGGACATGGGCCTCCTCATGGGCGGGCAACGGCGCCAGCAGCCGTCGCGCGCGCGGCTCGAGCAGCGTTCCGGCGAGCACGTGCTGGTAGCAGTAGAGCATCAGCAGCTCGACGCTGATCAGGCGCCGCAGGCGGTCGGCATCGGCCCGCTGCCCGGTCATCGCGGCTTGCCCCGCCGGAGCTGCGCCGGGCGCCACCGCGGCCGCCACGGCTGCGGACAGACTCGCGGCGCCGCCCAGCATGAGCAGCCGCCGCCGGGTGAGGCTCGCCGGTGCCCGCCGCTCAGCCACGATCGATCACGCGAAGCTCACCCATGCTCGGATCATGCGGGCCGTCACTCGCGCCCGGTGACGAACGCCGACGGCGCGGGCACTTGTCCCTGAGTCAGGCGCAGGATGGCCAGGTGCTGGGCATCACTGGCCAGGATCGTGGCCACCGCCGCCCGCACCGCCCCCGGCGAGAGCCGGGGGAGGATCGCCAGGTAGGAGGCAATCTGGGCTCGCTCGAGGGCGTGCAGGAGCTCCAGCACATCGGCCGCGGTGCGGGGATGTCCGAGGTCGTAGCTGGGCTGGCGGGCGGGCGGCTTGCCCCTGGCCGCCTTGATCAGTGACAGGAGCTCGCCGGTGTGCTCGAGTTCCTCGTCCAGGAACTGCCGGGCGGCCTTGGCCTCGGGAGGGGGCAGGAGCGGGATGCCGGCGGTGTAGGCGGCCACGGTTCGCCGCTCGAGCTCGAGCATGCCGCCCAGCAGCGCGACGTCGCCGGTGCGGACGGGCGGGGGCGCATGCTTTACGGCCTGCTGGCCGGTCTTGGCCGGGGCATCGCAGCCGGACAGTCCGAGCACGGCCAAGCCGGCCACGGCGGCTCCGGCTGACTTGAGAAGGGCCCTGCGCGGCGCCGGGCCCGCCAGCGCCTGCTCGTCCGGGATCACCACCAGACGGTGGCGTCCAGGTTCTCGATTTCCTCGATGGGCCGAGTGTAGATGCCGGAAGAGAGGTACTTCCAGCCGTCGTCGGCGACGATGAAGACCACGTTTCCCTCGTCGAGCTCGCCGGCGATGCGCACCGCCACCCGAGCGATCGCACCCGAGGAGACGCCGGCGAACAGTCGCTCCTCCTCCATGAGCTTGCGGGTCCAGACGATCGCGTCGTGATTGGTCACGAAGATCTTGCGGTCCAGCAGGCTGAGGTCGATGATCGGCGGGATGAAGCCATCCTCCAGCGAACGCAGCCCCTGCACCGGCTCACCCTGCATCGGCTCGGCGGCCACGATCTTGACCTCGTCGCCGAACTCCTCCTTGAGGCGCCGGCCGTTGCCCATCAGCGTCCCGCCGGTGCCCAGTCCGGCCACGAATGCGCTGACCTCGTCAAGCTCCTCGAGGATCTCCAGCGCCGTGCCGTTGTAGTGGGCGTCCGGGTTGGCCTGGTTGCCGTACTGATAGGGCATGTAGTACGAGGCGTCCTTCTCGGCCATGTCGAGCGCCTTCTCGACGGCGCCGTTGGAGCCCAGCGAGCCCTCCGAGTACACGATCTCGGCGCCGTACATGCGCAGCAGTTCAGTCCGCTCGGGGGTCACGTTGTCGGGCATCACGACCTTCAGGTCGTAGCCCTTGCGCCCGCAGATCATGGCCAGTGAGACCCCGGTGTTGCCCGAGGTCGGCTCGAGGATCGTCTGCCCCGGGCGGATGAGGCCCTTGTCCTCAGCGTCCTCGATCAGCGCCCGGGCCACCCGGTCCTTGACCGAGCCGGTCGGGTTGCGCGATTCCAGCTTGGCCCAGATCCTCACGCCCGGCTTCGGGCTGAGGCGCTTGAGCTCGATCAGCGGCGTGTGCCCGATCGACTGGATGATGTCGCCGTAGCGCCCTCCGCAGGGCTTGTTCTGCAAGCTCTCGGCGGCCATTGCTTTACGAAGTGTAGCGAGGTCCGGGGGGCGGCCTGCGGCCTGGATTCAGCCCGCACCGCCGGCCATGGCCGGCAGGATGACCAGCGTGTCACCCGACCCGACGGCGGTGTCGAGCCCGTCGAGGACGCGGACATCCTCGTCGTTGAGATACACGTTGACGTAGCGGTTCAGGCCACCGTCGGGGGCGAACAGCTGGGACTGGGTCTCGGGGTGGCTGTCGGCGACCGAGCGCAGGATCTCGCCCACGGACTCACCGTCGGCGCTGAGCTCCTTCTCGCCGCCGACCGCGGCCCGGAGGACAGGGGGAATTCGAATCGTGGCCATGGGCGCGAGCTTAGTCGGTCGGGGCTAGTGAGCCCCGGCGCAGAACGCCTCATAGTCGGGGAACACGCCAAGCTCCTCGTCGGCGATCTCCTCGGGATGCCGCGAGCAGATCGGGCAGTCGGGATCGCGCCGGACCCGAACCTCGGTCACGCCAGCGGCCAGCGCGTCGTACATCAGCAGGCGGCCGATGAGCGGCTCACCCTCGCCCAGGATCAGCTTGATGACCTCAGTGGCCTGCAGCAGCCCCATCGTGCCCGGGAGCACCCCGAGCACGCCGTTGGCGCCGCACGAAGGGGCCAGCTCGGCCGGGGGCGGAACCGGGAACAGGCAGCGGTAGCACGGGCCGTCGTAGGGCTTGAACACCGACAGCTGCCCCTCGAAGCCGAGGATCGCCGCCGAGACGACAGGAATCTGCAGGCGCACGGAGGCGTCGTTGAGCAGGTAGCGCGTGGGGAAGTTGTCCAGGCCGTCCACCACGATGTCGTAGCCGGGCAGGATGTCCATGATGTTCTCGGCCCCGAGGCGCACCGGGTACTTGCGCACGTGCACATCGGGGTTGAGCGCCTTGATCGTGTCCTCGGCCGAGTCGACCTTGGCCACGCCCACCCGGTCGGAGGTGTGGATCACCTGGCGCTGCAGGTTCGACAGGTCGACGGTGTCATCGTCAACGATGCCCAGCGTGCCCACCCCAGCCGCGGCCAGGTACAGAGCGGCCGGCGAGCCGAGCCCGCCCGCGCCGAGCAGCAGCACCTTGGCGTCGAGCAGCTTCTGCTGGCCCTCGATGCCGACCTCGGGCAGCAGCAGGTGGCGCGAGTAGCGATCGCGCTGCTCGGCGGTCAGCGTCCGGGGCTGCTCGACGTCGTAGCCTCGATCCTTCCACAGGGTGATCCCGCCGGTCATCGATTCGACCTTCTCGTACCCCAGGTCCTCGATCAGCGTGCGGGCCGCCCAGGCCGAGCGGTTACCCGACTGGCAGTAGAGGATCACGTGCTGGCCGCGGTCGGGAGCCGCGCCCTCGATCCGGGACTCCAGGTAGGACTTGGGCACGTGCCTGGCGCCGGGAATGTGGCCGGTCGACCACTCCTCAGCCTCACGCACATCGATCACCACGGCGCCGCCCGAAAGCTGCTCGCGCACGACAGACGGATCGACCTCGTCGATCCTGCTCTTGATCTGGCGGAGAACTTCGGCTCCGGACGGGCTCATCGCTGAAAACACCTCAAAGGCGGTCGGGATTCCAATACTTCAGAGAGTGTAGCGCCGCCGGGGCGCTGGGCCGAGGGCAACGGTGATCCCCGCCCGCGCCCTCTACGATCGCCTCGCATGCGCCCACCGGTCGACCATATCTACGCGCCGCCGTTCCCGGCCAAGCTGACCTGGATCAACTCCGCGGCGTTGCGCATGGACAAGCTGCGGGGCCGCCCTGTGCTGATCGAGTTCTGGGACTTCTGCCGCCCCAACTCGCTGCGCACCCTGCCCTATGTCCGCGCCTGGGATGAGCGTTACCGCGAGCCGGGCCTGCGCACGATCGGGGTGCACGCCTCGGGCTTCCCCCCCTCGGCAGACCCCGAGGCCGTGGCCGCCGCCGTCGAGCGCATCGGTCTCTCCTACCCGGTGGTCGTGGATCAGGACTTCGAGGTTTGGAAGGAATACGGCAACCTCGGCTGGCCGGCGCGCTACCTGTTCGACGGCGAGAGCCGCCTGTTCGAATTCCACTACGGCGAGGGCGGCTACGCGGAGACCGAGGAGGCCATCCAGGAGCTGCTCGGCATCGAGGCGAAGCTGCTGGCCCCGGTGCGGCCGACGGATGAGCCCGGCGCGGAGCTGGCCCCGCAGAGCGACGATGTCGAGGGTCCCTACAGCGGCCCCTACGAGGCCGGCGAGGTGTGGGCGGTTCTGGACGGGCACGGGACGGTGCGCGCCAATGGTCGCGAGATCCGCGTCGGGCATGCCGGGGCCTACCCGCTGATCGTCCATGAGCGGAGCACCCGCGGCGAGCTCGAGCTGGCGCTGGAGCCCGGAGTGAGGTGCTTCGCCGTGTGCTTCGTGCCCGGACTGGCCTGAACGCCAGGCTCCCGGCCGCGAGGGTCAGGCGTCGAGCAGGTTGACCAGCCGGGGCGGCCCGGTCTGATCGACCCAGACCGCGAAGCCGACCCGGTACGGGCTGCGACTCGGCTCAGACCCGGTGAAGCTCGGTTCCTGCACCCAGCACCCGGTGTTCACGAGGGCGGCGCCGCCCGCCGTCCCCCACTCCAGACGATCATCGCCGGGCAGCGGCCCCGCCCGGTGGGTGTGGCCGAAGATCACATGCGGGGCGCTCACCCCGAGCTGGGCGGCGACCGCCTCCATCGCGCGCAGGCCGGCCCCGCGCAGCGCCGCGCTGGACAGCTCGGCCCGCAGCGGTCCGATGCCGGCGGCGTTCAGCGCCGCCACGAGAACCGGGAAGCCGGCCGCCATCGCCCGGTTGCGGAGCCCGCGACGGCCGGAGCCCGTCAGGGCTCGCCAGCCTCGCACCGAGCCGCCGTGCAGATTGCCGCTGCGCTCCGGCGGCACCCGCTGGGCCAGGGCATGGATCCAGGCATAGATCGGAGCCAGGACGGCCTCGTAGTCATCCGGTGAGCGCAGCGTGGACGGTGGATGCCCGGCGATCCGGCCCATCACGCCGGCGCCGAGGCGCTCCAGGGTGGGCATCGTCATGTGGACGTCCAGGTAATGGCCATGGGTGGCGAACACGTCCTCGCGCAGCCACACGCCCGGGTAGCGAACCGTGAGCCGGGCCGGCGCGAGCAGAGCGGCCAGCTGCCCGAGTGACTCCTCGGACACGGGCTCCACCTCGACGTCCAGGCCAAGCGGCGCGGGACGACCGCCGCCTTTCTCACCGGCGGCGGCGCGGGCCCGCCGGGCAAACCAGCCCGCCAGCACGTGGTGATCGTGGTTGCCGGGCAGGTAGATGACCTCGCGATCGGGCCCGAGCGCGGTTCCGATCCGGCGCAGTGGCTCGGCGGCCACGGCCACGGCCTCGCTCTCCGGCCCGTGCCGGAGCTCGAGCAGATCCCCGAGCAGCACGAGCCGGTCGGCGTCGGCGAGCGCGCCGGTCAGCGCCGCGAGCGGCGCCGGCTCGCGCAGCACGTCGCGTTTGCTGTGCGAGCCGAGGTGCAGATCTGAGACGACCAGCGTGCGCAGCCCGGCGCTCCCCGGCGGGACGGTCAGGCCGCAGCGCCGGCCGCCAGGGCCTGGCGGATCGCCTTGGGCAGCATGAAGCGCACGTCCTCGGAGATGACCTCGAGCTCCTGCACGTTCTCGGTGCCGCGCCGGCGGAAGAACTCAACCAGGCGCTGGACGAGCTCCTCAGGAGCGCTGGCCCCGGAGGTGATGCCGACCACCCGTTTGCCCTCGATCCACTCATCGCGGACCTGGCTCTCGTTGTCGATCAGGTAGGAGTCGGCCCCGTGCTCGCGCGCGACCTCGACCAGCCGGTTCGAGTTGGACGAGTTGCGCGAACCGATGACCAGCACCAGATCAGACTGACGCGCCAGCTGCTTGACCGCCGCCTGGCGGTTGGTGGTCGCGTAGCAGATGTCGTCGGTGCGCGGGCCGGTGATGGCCGGGAAGCGCTCACGCAGCCGGGCGATGATGGCCCGCGTCTCATCGACGGACAGGGTCGTCTGCGAGATGTAGGCGACCTTCTCGGGATCGCGCACCTCGAGCGTGTCGACGCCGGCCTCATCCTCGATCAGCACGATGTGGGCCGGCGCCTCGCCCATCGTGCCCTCCACCTCCTCGTGCCCGGCGTGGCCGATCAGCACGATCGTGTAGTCCTCGGAGGCGAACTTCTTGGCCTCCACATGGACCTTGGTGACCAGCGGGCAGGTGGCGTCGATCGTCTTCAGCTCGCGGGCCCTGGCCTCAGCATGAACGCTGGGGGCAACGCCGTGGGCGGAGAACACGACCGTGGCCCCCTGAGGGACATCGCTCGCGGACTCCACGAACACCGCGCCGCGGGCCCGCAGCTGTTCGACCACGTGCTTGTTGTGGACGATCTCCTTGCGCACGTAGACGGGCGCGCCGTACAGCTCGAGCGCGCGCTCGACCGTCTGCACGGCGCGGTCGACCCCGGCGCAGTAGCCCCGGGGCGCCGCGAGCAGGATCTTCTCGGGAATTGAGCCGACGGTGGGCATCACCAGCTCAGTCTAGTGTCGCCGTTCGGAGCGCAGGCCGCCGCCGGCGGACCGGTCAGTCGTTGGCGGTCACCGCCGCCAGGACCTCGGCAAACTGCTGCCGGGCAGCCTCCCGCCGCGCGGGTATGAATTCGGTCGGCACCCCGCCGGCGGGTGCCTCGTAGCCGCGCAGCACCTGACGGGCGACCGACGCGCGATGCACCTCGTCGGGCCCGTCATAGATGCGGGCGGCTCGGGCGAACCGGTACATGGCCTCGAGTGGCAGGTCGGTCGAGTAGCCGAGTCCCCCGTGGGCCTGGAGGGCCCGGTCGACCACGTCGTGCAGGACGCGGGCGCCGTAGAACTTGATCAGCCCGATTTCCTTGCGGGCCGCGATCACCCCCTCGGTGTCCATCTTCCACGCCGCGTGCAGCGTCATCAGCCGCGCGGCCTGCATCTCGGCCTCGGAGTCGGCGATCCAGGTCTGGATCGTCTGGTGGCGGCTCAGCGTGGCCCCGTGCGCGTAGCGGTACAGCGAGCGCTCGCACAGCATGTCGAACGCGCGGCGGGCGACGCCCAGCCAGCGCATGCAGTGGTGGATCCGCCCCGGATACAGGCGTTGCTGGGCGATCAGGAAGCCCGCCCCCTCAGCGCCCAGCAGCGCCTGGGCCGGAACGCGGACGTCCTCGTAGCGGATCTCGGCGTGGTTGCCGTACTGGCCGAAGCTCTCATACGGATGAGCCATCGTGGGCACATCGCGGATCACGTTCACGCCCGCGGTATCGGCGTCGACGATGAACATCGAGGCCCGCTGATGCGGGCGGGCGTCGGCGTCGGTGACGGCCATCACGATCAGGAAGTCCGCGATCGAGCCGTTGGAGGAAAACCACTTGTGCCCGTTGATCACCCAGTCATCGCCGTCGCGGGTGGCCCGCGTGCTGAGCAGCGTGGGGTCCGAGCCGGCCGTCTCGGGCTCGGTCATGCTGAACGCCGACTTCAGATCGCCGGCCAGCAGCGGATGCAGGTAGCGCTCCTTCTGTTCCGCCGTGCCGGCCAGCGCGAGGATCTCGGAGTTGCCCGAGTCGGGCGCGGCGTTGCCGAACATGAGGGGCGCGAACGGACTCGTGCCGAGGATCTCGTGCATCAGGCCGAGCTTCAGCTGGCCAAAACCCTGGCCGCCCAGCTCGGGGTCCAGGTGCGCGGCCCACAGGCCCTGAGCCCTGACCTGCTCCTGGAGCGGCTCCGCCGCGCGCTGCAGACCCTCCCAGCCCAGCACGTCGGCGATCGTCTCCAGCGGCCACACGTGCTCACGGACGAAGCCACGCATCCACTCCAGCTTGGCCTCGAACTCCGGATCGGTGGAGAAGTCCCAACTCATGAGCTGGCGCGAACCCTACCGGTGTGCACGGCGTAGCCCGAACCAGCGGGGGGAGATAGGCTTGAGGCGTCTCTTTTCGGCTGGGAGGAACCGCTGATGGCTCAGCAGCACCTGGACCGCCTGACTTCGATCGACGCCTCCTTTCTGCACCAGGAGGGCGAGGCCTCTCACATGCACATCGGCGGCGTGTTGTTGTTCGAGGGGCCGGCGCCCGACTTCGAGCAGTACCTGGACCACGTCCGCAGCCGCCTGCACCTGGTGCCGCGCTATCGCCAGAAGCTGGTCACGCCGCCCTTCGAGACCGGCCGCCCGCTGTGGGCCGATGACCCGAGCTTCAACCTCGAGTATCACGTCCGGCACACGGCGCTCCCCGCCCCGGGCACCGAGGAGCAGCTGTTCCTGCTCGCCTCGCGAATCGCCTCTCAGCAGCTCGACCGGTCCAAGCCGCTGTGGGAGAACTGGCTCGTCGAGGGGCTTGCTGACGGCCGCTTCGCGCTGATCTCCAAGACCCACCACTCGCTGGTCGACGGGGTTTCCGGTGTCGATCTGGCCACCGTGCTGTTCGATCTCGAGCGCCGGCCCCAGCCGCAACCGTCGGACGAGCTCGAGCCCTGGCGCCCGCGGCGCGAACCCTCCGGCGCCGAGCTGGTGGTGGCCGGCGTACGCGGCATGGTCAACACCAGCGCGGGACTGCTCACCCGGGCGATCGGCGCCGCCGGCCGGCCGGCGAGCACGCTGGCCGTGCTGCGGGACGCGGCCGAGGGCATCGGCGAGCTGGTGTGGGCCGGGCTGAACCCGGCCCCGGAGACGCCGCTGAACGTGCCGATCGGACCCCACCGGCGCTACGCCGTCGTCCGCCAGCAGCTGGCCGACTACAAGGAGGTCAAGGACGGACTCGGAGGGACCGTCAACGACGTGGTCCTCACGGTGGTCTCCGGCGCCCTCGCTCGGTGGCTGCGCTCGCGCGGGGTCCGCACCGAGGGGCTCGAGATGCGGGCGCTGGTCCCGGTCTCGGTCCGGACCACGGCTCAGAAGAACACGCTCGGCAACCGGATCACGGTCATGCGCGGACCGCTGCCGGTGTACATCGAGGACCCGGTCGCCCGGCTGCGCTTCGTGCGCCGGGCGATGGACGGACTGAAGGAGTCAAAGCAGGCCGTGGGCGCCGCCACGCTGGCGGCCGTGAACAACCTGGCCCCGCCCACGGTGCTGGCGCAGGCCTCGCGCCTGAACTTCTCGACCCGCCTGTTCAACCTGATCGTGACCAACATTCCCGGGCCGCAGTTCCCGCTGTACGTGCTCGGGCGCGAGCTCGAGGACCTGTTCCCGGTGGCCTTCCTGCCCGAGAACCATGCCCTGGCGATCGCGATCATGTCCTACAACGGCGGCCTTGACTTCGGGCTCCTGGGTGACTTCGACGCCCTGCCCGACATCGATCTGCTCGCCGACGGCATCGCTGATTCGCTGGCCGAGCTGCTGGCCGTGGTTCGCGGCCAGCCGGGCGCCAAGCCGGGCCGGGCGCGGACGGCGGCGGCGGGACCGAGGGCCGCCACGCCGCGGAAGTCCGGCCCGAACGGCAACGGACGCGCGGCCTCCGCCCCCGCCACCGGCGATGCGGCCTCCGAGGAGACGGGCCGACCGGCCCGGTTCCTGCCCGAGGCCCACGGACGGCCCACCCATGGACCGGCGGCCGACATGCGCGCCAAACGCCAACGGACTCGACATTCGGGTCCAAAGCGCTCAGAATCCTGATATGGCCACCGACAGCGACCTGATCGGCCCTGACGAGACGGCTTACCGGCTCGAGCTCACCGCCGCCCAGTTGAAGATCGTCCACACCGCGCTCAGGTCCCTGTGGGACGACCTCGGACGCGAGCAGCACGACGTCAAGGGCGTGGTCGCCGCCGTGCTGGCCAAGCTACCGGGCGAGCACGAGATCCGGGCCATCGACCTCAGCCGTGAGCTCGGGCGCCACGTGCCGCCCGGCCCGGTCGATCTCTAGCCCGCGCTAGAAGCCGAGCGCGAACTTCGCGTCTTCGCTCATCCGCTCGGGGGTCCAGGGCGGTGAGAAGGTCATCGTCGGTTCGACCTGAACGACGCCGTCGAGCTCGCTCACGAACTCCTCGATCTGCTCGGAGACCTGGGGGCCGATCGGGCAGCCCGGGCTGGTCAGCGTGTAGGTCACGCGGACGGTGCCGTCCTCCACCTGCACGTCGTAGATCAGCCCGAGCTCCACGAAGTCGAGCCCCAGCTCGGGGTCGATGACGTCGCGGAGGGCGTCGGTGATTTCGTCCACAGTTGCCATGACCGCGAGTCTACGACGGTCTGGACAGAAATCCGATCCCTCCTCGGCCGTTTTGAGGAAACCGCAGTGCATCCGCCCGGACCATTGACTAGGGTTCGGCAATCGTCGACTTCGATGAACAACCCCCGACCCTGCGCTGTCGCGGAGATGAGGATCGCAATACGCAGGGGATTCGCCGTCCGGCCCTGACGCGAGCGATTCACGCGCAGGCCGACGTGATCATCGATCTGACCGAGCTGGTCTTTGCCGACGCCTCGCTGATGCTCGACATCGCCGTCCTGGCCCGCCGGCTCCGGGCCCACGGCCGAGCCGTGATGCTCCGCGGCGCTCAGCCGCAGGTCCGGATGCTGATCGATCTCGTGGGCCTGCACCGGCTTCCCGGCGTGCTGCTCGAGGACCCGGCCACGCCGGCCGCGGCCTGAGTCCGAGTCCCGTTCCTGGGCGCTCCGGGCGCTCGAAGAACGGCATCCTCGAGGGAGAGGAAACTGTCCCCGAATGGATCATGAGCCCTGGGCCGGGGATTCACGCCACCGTTAGATGCGCGGAAGTGGACCCATTAGCCTATGAATGACGATGATTGTCCTTCTCCTCATGATCGGCTGGCCGGTGGCCGAGCTGTTCGTGGCGGTTCAGGTGGCCGGCGCGATCGGGGTGCTGCTCACGGTGATCCTGCTCATAGCCGGCTGGCCGCTCGGGGCGTGGCTGGTCCGGTCGGAGGGCCGGGCGGCCTGGCGGCGCCTGCGTGCGGCCTCGGCCACGGGGCGCTCACCGGGGCGTGAGGTGCTCGACGGGGCGTTGATCCTGGCCGGGGGTTCGCTGTTCATCGTTCCCGGCTTCATCAGCGATTGCCTGGGCCTGCTGCTGCTGTTCGGACCCACCCGGTCCCTGGCTCGGATCGCGCTGGCGCGCAACCTGCAGAGCCGGCTGGTCCGCCGGGCGACCCGCTTCCGCGGCCCGGGAGGGGTGGTCCCCGGCGCGCCGGGCTACGACGTCGACTCCACGGCCACCGAGATCAAGCCGGCCCAACTGCCCCGATGAGCAACTCGGCCCCCGGCCCTCTGCGGCTGCTGAGCTTCGGTGATGCGGCCGGCCAGGTATGGGGCACCGTCGTTCAGGCCGGGGACACGGCCACCCTGGTTGTGACCCCCCAGGGGGCGGCGGCCGCCACCGGCCCTGGACAGGTGCAGATCGTCTCCGAGTCCGATGGCTGGCGAGTGGCCGCGAGCGGGCTGCAACTGCGGTTCACCCCGGTCGGTCACGGCCGGCCGGAACGGAGCGGAGCCGGCGACGAGCTATGCCACGTCGAGGGGCGCGTGACTCTGCCCGCCGGCGAGCGGGTGCTCAGCTGCCCCGGCACGGTCAGCGTCGATCCCGACGCCGAACCGGAACAGTTCGACTCGATCCGCGCGCTCAGCGGATGGTTCACGGAGGACCGCGGCGTGGCGGTGCGCGCGCTCCGCCCCGACGAGAACAAGGGACACGAGCGCGACCGGATCGCCGCCACCCTGTTCGACACCGACCAGTGGGTAACCGTGGCCGACCCGCGGATGTCCACCACCTTCCGGCCGAATCAGCGGCCGTCGCGGGCCAGCCTCGAGCTATGGGTCGGCGAGGGCGATGAGCTCTATCCCCGCCGGGCGGCGGCCGAGGCCATCCAGGCGACCTCTGAGGCCAGCGGCGACCGGCTGCGCATTTCCCTCACGCCACTGCTCTGCCACTCCGGGGGCCTGGACGGCACCGGCGTCTATCTCATCGCCCACCTCTAGCCAGCGGATCCTGGACGTGGGACGGCTGGAGGCGGTCATCAGCGATTTCGGCGGCGTACTCACCTCGCCGCTGGTCGGAGCCTTCGCCGCCTTCGAGGATCACTCGGGCGTTCCGCTGGCTGAGCTCGGCGCGGCGATGGGGGCGCTGGCCGCGGCCCGCGGCGGCGTCAATCCGCTGTTCGACCTCGAGACCGGGCGGTTGACCGAGGCCGAGTTCCTGCTCGGCCTGCAGCGGCAGCTCAGCCGGCAGCTCGAGCGCGAGATCGACCTGGACGGATTCGGGGAGCGCTACTTCGCCGCCCTGGAGCCGAACGAGCCGCTGATCGCCTACCTGCGCGAACTCCGTGAGCGCGGCTACCGGCTCGCCATCTGCACCAACAACGTCCGTGAATGGGCGCCCCGCTGGCAGGCGATGCTGCCGGTGCAGGACATCTTTCACGTGGTCGTCGACTCGGCCTTCGTGGGGGCTCGCAAGCCAGAGCCGGAGATCTACCGGGTGACGCTCGAGCGGCTCGGGGTCGCCGCCGACGCGGCCCTGCTGATCGATGACCTGCAGGACAACTGCGAGGGGGCCCGGGCGCTCGGCATCCGGGCCGTCTGGTTTCAGAGCACCGAGCAGGCGATCGCCGAGATCGAGGCGGCGCTGTCGGGTGAGGCGGCATGAGCCGGAGTCCGAGGCGCCGGCTGGTGGCGGGATCGGCGATCACGGCGCTGGCCCTGGTCGTGGCGGCGGTCCTGATCAGCGCCGGCACCGGTGACCCCTCCTTGCCTGCCCTGCCGGCCAGCGCCAACGCCTCGGCTCAGGGCGCCCTGCGGGTCACGCTGTCCACCGCCGCCCCGGCACGGCGGGTTCCCCCTGGCTTCCTCGGTCTGTCGATCGAGTTCCAGGCCATCCGGGACTACACCGGCACCGACCCGCAGCGCGTGAACCCGCTCCTGGTGACCCTGATCCGCCAGCTGTCCCCGGGACAGCGGCCGGTGCTGCGGATCGGCGGTGACAGCACCGACGTGACGTGGGTGCCGGGGCCGGGAGTGAAGGCGCCCAATTACGAGAGCTATCCACTCACCCCGGGCTGGCTCGCCACCACAGCGGCGCTCGCCCGCGAGCTGAACGCCCGGATGACGCTCGGCATCAACCTGGCCGCCAATCAACCTGCCCTGGCCGCGGCCGAGGCCCGCGCCTACCTCCACAGCATCGGCCGCCGGCAGATCGCCGCGCTCGAGATCGGAAATGAGCCGAACCTGTACGGGAAGATCCCGGAGCTGAAGCTCGGCTCCCGGCGCGTCCGCCGCGCCCGCCCCAGGAGCTACGACTACGCCCGGTTCGCCAAGGACTTCGGAGCGATCGCGGCCGTCCTGCCGCCGATGCCGCTGGCCGGGCCGGCCCTGGCCCTGGGCCCGAGACTGGATCCTGGCACCTGGCCGGACTCGATCGGCCGGCTGCTGGCCGCACATCCCCGGCTGCAGATGCTCAGCGTGCACCGCTACCCGCTGCGCAACTGCTACGTGGGACCCCGCTCGCGCCAGTATCCGACCGTGCCCCACCTGCTCTCGAGCTACGCGACGACAACGCTGGGCCGGGGCCTGCGGCGCTGGATCCAGATCGCCCATTCGCACGGCCGCCGGCTCCGTCTGGATGAGCTCAACTCGGTCGCCTGCCGCGGTAGGGCGGGCGTCAGCGACACGTTCGCCAGTGCCCTGTGGGTGACCGACGCCCTGTTCACGCTGGCCCGGGCGGGAGTGGACGGGATCAACATGCACACGCTGCCCAACGCTGCCTACGAGCTGTTTCGCTTCTCCCACGCCGGTCCCCGGTGGTCAGCCTATGTCCAGCCGGTCTACTACGGGCTCCAGCTGTTCGCCCGGGCGGCTCCGGCCGGCGCGCAGCTCCTGGCCGGAAGCGGGCCGATCGCCACCACCGGGATCAGCGTGTGGGCAACGCGGGGACCGGACGGACGCGAGCAAGTGGCGCTGGTCAACGAGAGCCCCAGCCGGACCCGGGCGGTCAGCCTCCGCATGCCGGCCGGCACGGGCGGCACCGCCGCGGTGACGCGCCTGATGGCCGCGAGCGTGTACGCGCGGACCGGCGTCACGTGGGGTGGGCGGGGCTACGGTGCGGCGACCACGACGGGCCGGCTGGGCGTGCCCCGAACGCAGACGCTCACCGCGCGGGGCGGGGCCTACACGCTCGCGGTGCCGCACGGCAGCGCGGCGCTCGTCACCTTCCCGCGCTGAGCCTCAGTCGCTGCGGTCCCCAGGCGGGGCCCGCAGGAACGCTAGTTCTCGACGCCGAGACGATCCCAGCAGTACAGCTCGAGGCACTCGGCGGCCAAAGTGGCGCAGCGCTCCTCCGAGAGCCACGGGAGCACCGTGTCGAACGCCTGCTCCTCCCCCACGCCGGCCTCGAACGCCTCCTCACCGCGGAAGCCCGCGGCGATCTTCAGGGCTTCGCGCCGGTTCTCCCCCAGCGAGGGGAACACGTTGACCAGAAACTCCTTGTTGGGCAGTGGATGTCCGACTTCGAGCGAGACATGCCAAGCCGCGAGCAACGACAGATCGTGCTCGTCCAGATCGGCGACCGCCTTGGCGTAATGCGAGTCCAGCTCGGACTCGGGGATCTCATCCACCCACGCGCGTACGACCTCGCCCAGGATCTGACGCCGGGCTTCGCGGCCCACCGAGTCGGCGATGACCCGGATGGCGTTCTGCGGTTCGATGAAGCAGAGGGACATGACGCTCCGTTCGTGACTGCCGACGCCCGAGAAGGTAGGCGCTGGCCCGGACGGAGCGGTCGACCCGGCCCGAGGCCGGTGGGCTCACAGGCCCAGGGCGTCCTCCACAGCGGCCTGGACCAGCGGGTCGGGCTCGAGCTCGCTTCCCATCCCGATTCGCGCGCGCGCACCGCGCTCCCAGTTGAAGAAGCCCAGATCGAGCGCCTGAAGCTCGAGCCCGCAGGCCTCGGCCAGCGCAGCCGCCCGGCGCTCGAGCAGCATCGCATCGCCGATCCCCAGCAGTCGCTTGGCGCCCAGCGTGACCTCATCACCGCCCCCCAGCGCGAGCTGACCGGCCCGCAGCTCATAGACCCCGGTCCAGCCGAGCGTGGTCAGCAGCTCAAAGCGCGCGTCACGGGGAAAGCCGGGCAGGGCAAGGCGTTCGAACAGGCGGGCGAAGCGCCGCTCCGGGGACCACGCCGGCTCACCGCGGAAGGCCGGTTCCTGCCCGCCCGAGCGCCCGGCCCAGGCCCGGTAGGCGACGGCCGCGCGGTCCGCCGCGCCGGGTTGGTAGGCCCCGCGGGGACCGGGCACGGCACCGTCAAGCGCGGGTGGCTCACCCGAGGCCCAGCTGGTGCGAGCGGCGGCGATGGCCGCGAACGGATCCGCAGCCTCGGCGGGTCCCAGAAAGGCGATCAGAAAGGCCAGCCAGGTGCGCTCCTCGAGGTCACCGCCCGGGTCGGCCACCTCGGCGTAGAGGCCAGGCGGCGAGCTGGCCAGGGCATCCAGCCGAGCCCGGGCGAAGGCGAGCTCCTCGGCCAGGCGAGCGGCATCGTCGCTGGAGCGCAGGCCGGGTAGCAGGGCCGAGCGGTAGCCGTCGTCGGCACCGCGCGTCAGCCGCCTCACCTGCACGCCCGAACGGGAGCGTCCGGAGGGCGTTTTCCCGCCGGCGGCGGCGGTGGTGCGGCGCGGCGGCCGGCTCCCGGACGGCCGCGGGCTGGGCGCCGCCTGTCCACCCGGGGTCAGCACCGGGCGCAACTCGAGATCCTGCTCCCGCGTGCAGATCGGACAGTTCTGGATCAGGCGGTTGTGGCGGCAGAAGCTGGGCACGGCCCTAAGGCTAGTGCTCGCCCTCGGAGGAGCTTCAGGTCTCCCCCGCCCTGAGCCCGACGGTGGTTTCGTCGGCGGCCAGACCGACGCCCATCGCCTCCTGGCGACGATGCTCACGTCCGCGGGCGATCACCTCGCGGAAGCTCTTGAAGCGAAAGATGAGCACCAGTGCGGCGAAGCCCATGCCGGAGCTGAGGACGATCGTGGCTATCTGTTGACCGACCGAGAACGAGGCCGCATTGGCGTTGTGGAAGATGGTCAGCAGCAGCGCCTGCTGCACGCCGGCCCCGCCGGGTGTGAACGGGAACACCGAGGCCACGACCTGGACGGCGAGCACGAGCAGCGCGTTGCGCACCGAGCCGCCGATGTGGAAAGCGTCCAGGAGGGCCCAGTAGGCCGCGAAGCGCGCCACCCACGCGGCCAATTGCCAGGTGGCCATGCGCCGCTTATAGACCTGGCGGTCGCGCAGGATGGCCAGACCCTGCCGGACGCGCTGCCAGAACGCCCGCACACGCGCCGAGAGGAGCGCGAAGGCGAACAGAAACAGGATCGCCAGCAGGGTCAGGAAGAACAGCGTGAAGCGCATGTTGCCGGCGAAGAAGCTGATGTCGAAGGCGGGCAGTTTCGAGAAGTCCGGGGGCTTGGGGAAGACGCCCTGGGTAAATGCGAAGCCCATCACCAGCAGCCCCATGAACCAGTCGAAGATGACCCCGGTGGACAGTGCGGTGGCCACAGCCGGATAGCTGGCCGAGGGGATCGCCGAGCGGGTCAGGAACAGCTGGGCGATGTTGCCGCCGCCAAGCGGGAACACGTTGTTGACGGCGTAGCCGACCATATAGCCGCCCCACACATCGCGCCAGCGCACGCGGACATCCGGATAGGCCGCCTTGACCGCCGCCCACAATGCGCGCGAGCGAAGCAGCAGATACAGGGCGTAGAAGGCGAGACCCAGCAGGAGCGAGCCCCAGCTCAGGCTGGCCAGCTGGGAGAAGAACGTGCCGGCCGAATCGACCAGGTTGCTGACCGTGCACCCGATCGAGCTGCAGTCGTGGCTATGGGCGGAGATCACGGCGACGGGCGTGGCCATCGACACACGGTCGCACACCGGGCAGTCGGGGCGGGGGACGCGCGCACTCCGTCAGCCGGCCGCCGGTCGGCGCGCCCTAAGGGCCTCAAACCAGCCCAGAAGAAGGACCGGGGGACCCAGATCCATCTGGGTCCCCCGGAGAGCCAGGGAAGTGGGGGCGCAGTTCCCTGACCGACAGGGACGAGTTTCCCCGTCCCAAGCTTTAAGTAAACCGAATGCCCCGAAAAAAATCCGAACCAGACTTCAGAAGTTCAGCGCCTTACCGTAGCAGGGCCACCCGTCCGCCACAACACTCGCCCCGCCGGGCGCGACGAACGTCCACACGGTGCGGTCTCGGCCGGTGTCAGCCCTGATCGCGCATCCCCGGACCGGTGAAGAACTCCTCACCAGGCCGCACCGTGCCCGCCGCCTCGGCCTCGTGGCGGAGGGTGTGGTCGGCCTCGCCGCTCCAGGCCCCGACAGCCAACATCTCCCGGTCGGCGTCCATCGGGCTGCCGCCCAGGTCAGCGTTGACGATGCGCGCGCATTTGCGGCCCTCGGCGATGGCCGTGACCACGAGGGACTGGCCGATCCGCGCGTCGCCGCAGGCGTACACCCGGCCGACTGACGTGCGGTAGGTCTGGCGCGTGCGGATGTTGCCCCGCCGGTCCAGGTCGAGGCCGAGTTCGGCGACGAGGCCCTCGTGCTCAGGATGCTTGAAGCCGATGGCGATCAGCACCAGGTCGGCTTCGAGCACGAACTCGCTGCCCGGCACGGGCGTGAGATCGCGTGAGGAGCTGCCGGTCACCTTGCGGGCGTACACGTGGCTGACCCGCCCGTCCTTGCCGCCGAAGCCCGTCACCTCGGTGCCCCAGCGGCGCTTGCCACCCTCCTCCAGCGCGTAGGTCGAAGCCGTCCGCTTGGGCGGCAGTGGCCAGGGATAGCGCGGATCCCCGCCGCTGCCCGGAAGCTGGGCGTAGACATCGAGCATCGCCACCGATGAGGCGTGCTCGCGATGTGAATTGGAGATGCAGTCCATGCCGGTGTCACCGCCGCCGATCACGATCACCTTGCGGCCCGCGGCGCTGATCTCGGTTCCCGGCTCCGGCCGGCGGGCGGGGCGCCCCTGCTCGGTGGCCACCCACCGGTTGCGCTGGTAGAGGTAGTCCATGGCGGGATGGATGCCGGCCAGCTCGCGTCCGGGAACCTCGTACTCGCGCGGGACCCTGGAACCGATCGAGATGACCACGGCGTCAAAGCTCTCCTGGAGCTCGGCCATCGTGATGTCGCGCCCGACGTCGGTGTCGTAGACGAAGTTGATGCCCTCCTCCTCCAGCAGGGCGACGCGGCGGTCGATGATCCGCTTCTCGAGCTTGGCGTCCGGCACGCCGAAGCGCAGCAGCCCGCCCGGTCCCTCGTCACGCTCGTACACGGTCACCGTGTGCCCGCAGCGGTTCAGCTCGGCGGCCGCGGCCAACCCGGCCGGCCCCGAGCCGATCACGGCCACGGTCCGCCCGGAGCGACGGTCCGGGGGCTCGGGCACGATCCAGCCCTCGTCGAAGGCCCGCTCGACGATGGCCAGCTCGATCTGCTCGATCGTCACCGGATCGTCGTTGATGGCCAGCACACACGCCGACTCGCACGGCGCCGGGCAGATCAGGCCGGTGAACTCCGGGAAGTTGTTGGTCGAGTGCAGCTGGTCGATCGCCTCCCGCCACTTGTCCCGGTACACGAGGTCATTCCAGTCCGGGATGAGATTGCCCAGCGGGCAGCCCTCGTGGCAGAACGGGACGCCGCAGTCCATGCAGCGCGCACCCTGACGCTGCAGCTCCTCCTTGGGCTGCAGCCTGAAGTACTGCCGGTAGTCCTGGACGCGCTCATCGGGGTCGCGCTTGTCGAAGCCGACCCGGTGGAGTGTGAGGAAGGCGCCTAGTTCGCCCATGACTATGCGCTCACCGCCTCGGCCTGCTCCGCCTCCGCCGCGCGCTCGGCCAGGACGCGCTTGTAGTCCCTCGGCATGACCTTGATGAAGCGCTCGCGCGAGCGCTCCCAGGACGCGAGCACGTTGCGGGCCACGAGTGAGCCGGTCCGTTGCGCATGCTCGGAGATCAGCGCCCTGACCTCCTCCTCATCATCCTCAGTCAGGGGGTCGAGGTCGACCAGATCCGGGTTGCAGCGCGATTCGAACCCGCGATCCTTGTCGTAGACGTAGGCGATCCCGCCGCTCATGCCGGCGGCGAAGTTCCGGCCGGTGACCCCCAGGACGACCACGCGCCCTCCGGTCATGTACTCGCAGCCGTGGTCGCCGACCCCCTCGACGACCGCCGTCGCGCCGGAGTTGCGCACCGCGAACCGCTCGCCGGCCAGGCCGCGTACGAAGGCGCGGCCGGCGGTCGCTCCGTAGAGCACCGTGTTGCCGACGATCATGTTCTCCTCCGCCCGGAATAGGGCGGACTCCGGCGGACGCACGGAGATGATTCCGCCCGACAGGCCCTTGCCCGTGTAGTCGTTGGTCTCCCCGCGCAGGGCAAAGGTCACCCCGGGGGCCAGCCAGGCCCCGAAGCTCTGACCGGCCGAGCCCGAGAAGGAGACCTCGATCGTACCCTCGGGCAGGCCGCGGGCGCCGTGGCGGCGGGCGATCTCCCCGGACAGGATGCCGCCCACGGTGCGGTTGACGTTGCGCACCGGCACCGGGCCGTGACGGATGGGGTCGCCGTTTTCGAGCGCCGGCCGGCAGAGCGAGAGCAGCTCCCAGTCGAGCGCGTCGTCGAGCACCGGAACCTGCGGGCGGGTGCGGGCCCGGGGCATGTCGGCGGGCAGATCGGGGGTCGAGAGGACCATCGAGAGATCGACGCCGCGTGACTTCCAGTGATCGAGCGCCTCCTCGGTCTCGAGCAGCTCGGCGTGCCCGATGAGATCCTCGAAGCGGCGCACGCCGAGCTTGGCCATCAGGCCCCTGACCTCCTCGGCCACGAACATCAGGTAGGCGGTCACATGCTCGGGGGTGCCCTGGAAGCGGCGCCGCAGCTCCGGATTCTGAGTGGCGATCCCGACCGGGCAGGTGTTGAGATGACAGACCCGCATCATGATGCAGCCCATGGCGATCAGCGGCGCCGTCGAGAACCCGAACTCATCGGCGCCGAGCAGCGCTCCGATGACCACGTCGCGGCCGGTCTTGATCTGGCCGTCGACCTCGACCGTGATCCGCGAGCGCAGATCATTGAGCAGCAGCGTCTGCTGGGTCTCGGCCAGGCCGATTTCCCAAGGCACTCCGGCCGCCTGGATCGAGGACTGGGGCGAGGCCCCGGTCCCGCCATCGTGGCCCGAGATGGTCACGTGATCGGCGTTGGCCTTGGCCACGCCGGCCGCGACCGTGCCGACCCCGACCTCGGAGACCAGCTTGACGGACACCGAGCCGTTCGGGTTTGAGCAGCGCAGGTCGTAGATCAGCTGCTTGAGATCCTCGATCGAGTAGATGTCGTGGTGGGGCGGCGGGGAGATGAGGCCCACGCCCGGCGTCGAGTTGCGGATCTTGGCGATGTAGTCGTCGACCTTGTGCCCGGGCAGCTGACCGCCCTCGCCGGGCTTCGCGCCCTGGGCCATCTTGATCTGCAGCTGATCAGCGTTGACGAGGTAATGAATGGTCACGCCGAAGCGGCCGGAGGCGACCTGCTTGATCGCCGACCGGCGCGAATCGCCGTTCTCGTCCGGGGTGAACCGCGAGGGGTCCTCGCCGCCCTCGCCGGTGTTGGACTTCGCACCCAGTCGGTTCATGGCCACGGCCAGGGTCTCGTGGGCCTCGCGGGACAGGGAGCCGAGGCTCATCGCACCGGTCGAGAAGCGCTTGACGATCTCGGCCGCCGGCTCGACCTCCTCAAGCGGGATCGGCGTCGGCGCGAAGCGCAGCTTCATCAGGCCACGCAGAGCCGCCTTCCGGGTCGACTCCAGGTTGGCCTGGCGAGCGAACTCGTCATAGGTCTCCTGGGGGTCGCGCAGCGGCGCGCCGCCGTTCTCGCCGTCCCCCGCACCCGGCTCCAGCGGAGGCTGGGCGCTGGCCCGGACGGCGTGCTGGAGGCTGGCGATCGTGTCCGGGTTCCAGATGTGCAGCTCACCGTCGCGGCGCCACTGCAGGACCCCGCCGACCGGCAGCAGGTCGCGTCCGGTGCGCGGGTAGGCGCGGAAATGGCGCTCCAGCGCCTCGGTGGCCAGCACGCCCAGCCCGATGCCGCCGATCCGCGAGGCGGTGCCTGTGAAATGACGGTCGATCACCTCGCGCTCGAGTCCCACGGCCTCGAAGATCTGGGCGCCGCAGTAGGACTGGATGGTCGAGATGCCCATCTTGGAGATGGTCTTCAGGAGTCCCTTGCCGATCGCCTTGACGATCCGCTGCTCGGCCTCCTCGCGCGCGAGCTGGCGGCGCCCTCGCCCGTCAGCCTCGCCGGCCGGTGCGCCGCTCGCGCCGACCAGCTGGTCCTCGGGAAGCAGCGAGCGGTCGGCGAGCTCATCCAGCGACTCGAACATCAGATACGGGTTGATGGCCGAGGCGCCGTAGCCGATCAGGGTGGCCATGCTGTGGATGTCGCGCGGCTCCCCAGACTCAATCACCAGGCCTGTGCGCAGGCGGGTGCCGGCGCGGACCAGGTGGTGGTGGACGGCGGCGACGGCCAGCAGCGAGGGCATCGCCACCCGCTCGGGACCGAGGTTGCGATCCGAGAGGATGAGGATGTTGGCCCCGTTCTCCACGTATTTGGCGGCCTCGGCGCAGAGCGCCTCGAGACGGCGCTCCATGCCCTCGGTGCCGTTCTCGATTGGCCACGTGATGTCCAGCGTGGCGGCGTGGAAGATCTCGTGCGAGACCTGGCGGAGCTTCTCGAGCTGGTGGTTGCGCAGGATCGGCTGATCCATGACCAGCTGGTGCGCCTGCTCGGGCGACTCGGACAGGAGATTGACCTCCGCCCCCACGCCCGTGTGCAGGCTCATGACGACGCTCTCGCGGATCGGGTCGATCGGCGGGTTTGTGACCTGGGCGAACAGCTGCTTGAAGTACGCGAACAGGGGCGGCTGACGCTCGGAGAGCACGGCCAGGGCGGCGTCGTTGCCCATGCTGGCGGTGGGCTCCTCGCCGTTGGCCGCCATCGGCGCGATGATCATCCGCAGGTCCTCCTGCGAGTACCCGAAGGCCAGCTGCTTGGAACGCAGCGGCTCGACGCGTGGCGCCCGGGGCTCGCGGTCGGGAAGATCGTCGATGTGAACGACCGAGCGCTCGTACCACTCTCCGTAGGGCTTCCGGCGGGCAACGCGGCGCTTGACCTCCTGGTCCTCGACGATCCGGCCCTCCTCGAGATCGAGCAGGAACAGCCTGCCCGGAGCCAGGCGGCCCTTGCGCTGGATGTGCTCGGGGGCGACGGTCATCACCCCGGTCTCCGAGGCCAGCACCACGTAGCCCTCGGTGTCCTGGACCCAGCGGCCGGGACGCAGTCCGTTGCGGTCGAGCACGGCGCCGGCCATCCGGCCGTCGGTGAAGGCGATCGCCGCCGGCCCGTCCCAGGGCTCCATCAGGCAGGAGTGGAAGTCGTAGAACCCCTTGACGTCCGGATCGAGGTCATGGCGCGTGCGGTAGGCCTCGGGGACCATCATCATGATCGCGTGCGGGACCGAGCGGCCGCTCAGCACGAGCAGCTCGAGCACGTTGTCGAACACGGCTGAGTCGGAACCGCCCTGGCGCACGACCGGCATGACCTTCTCGAGGTCGTCTCCGAACAGCTCCGAGGCCAGCTGCGACTCACGGGCTCGCATCCAGTTGACGTTGCCGCGGAGGGTGTTGACCTCGCCGTTGTGGGCGATCATCCGGTACGGGTGCGCGAGCTCCCAGCTCGGGAAGGTGTTGGTCGAGAAGCGCGAATGCACCAGGGCCAGCCGGGAGGCCACGCGCGGATCCCGCAGGTCGGGGAAGTAGCGGGGCAGCTGGGGGGCGGTCAGCATGCCCTTGTAGACGATCGTGCGGCTCGAGAAGCTGGGCACCGCGAGGTCATTGCCCGCCTCGCGCTCGATCAGGCGGCGGATCACGTACAGCTTGCGCTCGAATGCTCCCTGGTCCTCGATCTCGTCCGAGGCCTCGACGATCACCTGCCGGATGACCGGCGCCGACATACGGGCCGTGTCCCCCACGAACCGGTCGTCGACCGGGACGTCGCGCCACCAGAGCAGGCGCTGGCCCTCGTCCTCGATGACCTTCTCGATCAGCTGCTCGACCGTCAGCCGCCGCTCGGGATCGCTGGGCAGAAAGCAGACGCCGACGCCGTAGCGGCCCGCGGCGGGCAGTTCGATCCCCGCCACCGCACCGCGCATGAAGGCATCGGGGATCTGAATGAGGATGCCGGCGCCGTCGCCGGTGTTCGGATCCGCGCCCGAGGCCCCGCGATGCTCCAGATTCTCGAGCGCATCCAGGGCCTTCTCGACGACGGCATGTGTGGCCTCGCCCCACAGCTTCGCCACCAGGGCGATGCCGCAGGCGTCATGCTCGTATGAGGGGCGGTAGAGACCGGCGTCCCCGGGGGGATCGATTCGATACATGGAGTGCCTTCTTCAGAGGGTGCAGCGGGCACGACGAGGCAGTCGGCAAAGGCTACCAACGGTTCCTGACTGCGGGTCGGCCGCGCTGCGCGCGGCGCGTGCCCGAGCGGCTCAGCCCTTGGCCTTGGCGCGCGACTTCGCGCCCGCGCCGGCCTTGCCGCGGCCTGCGGAGCCGCTCTTGTCCGCGCCGCCCTTGCCGTTGGTTGAGGGTGCCTTGCGCTTCCCGGCGGCCGGTTTCTTGACCGGCTCGTCACTGTCTCCGCTGCGGATCTCGGCCAGGCTCGCCTCGAGCGCCGCCATCAGGTCTGGAGCCGGGGTCGTGTCCTCGGCCTCGGGTTGGACGGCAATCTCCTCGCCGGCGGCCTTGCGTTCGATCAGGTCGAGAACCCGGTCGCGGTAGTCATCGCGGAACTTGCTCGGATCGAACTCGGCCGACAGCGACTCGATCAGCTGCTGGGCCATGGTCAGCTCCCGCTTTGAGGCCTCGGCCTCGCCGAGCGCGTCGAGCTCGTCGATCCGCTCCGGCGGCACGACCTCGTCCCCGAACAGCATGGTCGACATCGTCATCGCGCCCTCGGTGGCGCGCAACGCGCACAGCTGCTGCTTGGACCGGATCACGACCCGGCCGATCGCCACCTTGCCGGCCTCGCGCATGGCCTCCATCAGCAGCGCGTAGGCCTTGGCTCCACCCGTCGCCGGCGCCAGGTAATAGGAGTGGTCGTAGTAGATCGGATCGATGTCCGACTCCTCCACGAACTCCTCGATGTCGATCGTCTTGGTCGCCTTGGGATCGAGCGCCTCGAGCTCGTCGGGCTCGATCAGCACGTAGCGATCGGGACTCAGCTCATAGCCCTTGACGATGTCCTCGTAGGGGACCTCGTCGCCGGTCGTGGGATCAACGCGCTTCTGGCGGATCCGCGCGCCGGTCTTGCTCGAGAGCTGGTGGAAGCGGACGGTCTTGGGCGACGTCGCGCTGTAGAGCTTGACGGGCACATTGACGAGCCCGAAGCTGATGGCGCCGGTCCAGATTGCGCGTGCCATGAGGAGGTTCTATACCCGGGGACCCGATCCGGCAAGCCCTGAGCGCGGTCTTGCCGGCGGCCGGCAAGACCCCCTTGGCGACGTGCGCGTGCGCATCCGGCCAAGATCTCACGTAGCGCCGTCCCCCCACGTTTCCTGATCGTGACGCTCCCCCCCTTCCAAGACCTGCTCGACGCGCACGGACGCGACGTGTACCGGTTCCTGGCCGCCAGCCTGGGGCCGGTCGAGGCCGATGACGCCTACCAGGAGACGTGGCTGGCGGCGCTCCGCGCCTACCCCCGCCTGCGTGACGCGTCGAACCTGCGGGGGTGGATCCTGACCGTGGCTCAGCGCAAGGCGATCGACCATCACCGTGGGCGGGCGCGCCGCGCCGAGCCGGTGGGCGATGCCGGCGGCCTCAGCGCGGGGGCGGCCCCGGCCCCGGCGCTTCCCGATGACGGCGGTGGGCTCTGGGGGCGGGTGGCGGCGCTGCCCGAGAAGCAGCGGATCGCGCTCGCCCTCCGCTTCATCACCGACGCCGCGTACCCGGACATCGCCGCGGTCATGAGCACCAGCGAGGAGGCGGCCCGGCGCAACGTTCACGAGGGCCTCAAGCGATTGCGAAGGGAGCATGTGCCGACATGAGCACCGACGAACTTGAAGATCAGCTGCGCACCCGCGGGCCGAAGGTCGGGGAGCTGCCTGACGTGGCCGCGCTCGCCGACCGGGCGGGACTGCTGGACGTGGCCTATGCCTCATTCGACTCCCCGCTCGGCGAGCTCCTGCTGGCCGCCACCGAGACCGGACTCGTGCAGCTGGCCTACGTCAGGCCGGGCCAGATCGACAGCCTGCTCGCGCGGCTGGCCGAGCGCGTCTCGCCGCGCATACTGGTGGCGCCGCGACGCCTCGATGAGCCCCGGCGCGAGCTTGAGGAGTACTTCAGCGGCGGCCGGCGCGTGTTCGAGTTCGCGCTCGACGGGCGGCTGATGAGCCCCTTCGCCCGGCGCGTGATGACGGCCACGGCGGCGATCCCCTACGGCCAGATGTCCACCTACGCGGAGGTCGCCGCGCGCGCCGGAAGCCCGCGCGGGGCCCGGGCGGCGGGCAACGCCCTGGGCGCAAATCCGCTGCCGATCGTGCTCCCCTGCCACCGCGTTCTGCGCTCCGGCGGGAACCTCGGCGGGTACACCGGCGGTCTGGATCGCAAGCGGGCGCTGCTGGCGATCGAGCAAGGCCAGCCACCGCTCTGGCCCGGAGCTGCGCGCTCCGGTTCCTAGCCGCAGACCGCATCGGCGTCCCTGCAGCGAGCAGCCCGCGGGCGTGCGGACGCGGCGACCCGGGTAACACGCTGGCATGGATCTTCTGCGCCCCGTGCGGGCCTTCGATCGTGCCCAGCAGCGGCGCGCGTGGACGGCGATCCCGGTCGCCGTGATCAAGAAGTTCGGTGACGATCAGGCCGGGAGCCTGGCCGCCCTGGTCGCCTACTACGCCTTCTTCTCCCTGTTCCCGCTGCTGCTGGTGTTCGTGACCGTGCTCGGCTTCGTCCTCCAGAGCGACCCCAGCGCAGCGCGGTCGGTGGAGAACTCGGCACTCGGCCAGTTTCCGGTCATCGGCACCCAGCTGCACCAGATCGGAGGACTGCACGGGCACGTGCTGGCGCTGGTGATCGGCCTGGTGACCTCGCTGCTGGCCGGTCTGGGCGTGACCCAGGCGGCGCAGAACGCGTTTGACCGGGTGTGGGCGGTCCCTTTCAAGGAGCGGCCCAACTTCTGGCAGTCGCGACTGCGGGGGCTCGGGCTGCTGGTCTCGCTCGGGGTCCTGTTCATCGCCGCCACCCTGGCCTCGGGCGTGGTCACCGGGGGCCTCGGCAAGGGCATCGTGGTCAACGTGATCGGGATCGTCATCTCGCTGCTGCTCAACTTCGCCCTGTTCTTCGCCGCCTTCCGCTTCATGACCGCCTCCACGGTCTCCAGCCGGCAGCTGCGCACCGGGGTGATCGTGGCCGGCGTCCTGTGGGGGATCCTGCAGGCGGTGGGCGGCTACTACATCGGACACGTGTTCAAGCACTCGACCAGCACCTACGGGACGTTCGGCCTCGTCATCGCGCTGCTGGTGTGGCTGCATCTGGGCGCCCAGATGACCCTCTATGCCGCGGAGATCAACGTTGTCCTCACGCGCCGGCTGTGGCCGCGGAGCCTGTTCGGGCCGCCCAGCGAGCCGGCCGACCAGCGGACGCTGACCGCCCTGGCCAAGGTCGAGGAGCGCTCTGAGGAGCAGCGCGTGGACGTCGAGTTCAAGGGCCCGCGCGCGTAGCGCCGCGGGCGGGTCGCGGGCGCGTCCCGGGGCGGTTCAGAACAGCCGGTCGGCGCTCTCGCGCCGGGTGGCCTCGACCGGCCACGAGCAGAGCCCGCCCTCGGCCGGGCAGCCCGCACACAGGCCGCGGTGAGGCGTCTCGGCGACCCGGAACTCGTGTCGCAGCACGGGCCCGGCGCGCTGTCTCAACTCGGCCTCCAGCTGCGGTAGCTCAGACCGGCCGTGGAGCACCGACACCGGGCGGTCGGGATCCTCGAGGAAGCAGTAGGCGACCTCGACCTGGACGGCACCGGCATGCAGGGCGGCCAGGGCGTAGATCAGACACTGGGTCCCGTACACGGTGGCCACGAGCCGGGCCGGGTCGGCTCCTCGGGCGTCCAGGCGATCACTCTTGTAGTCGACGACCAGGACCCGGCCGCCGGGCTCGCGGGCCAGGACATCGATCGCGCCGGTGAACAGAACTCCGGCCAGCGGAAAGGTGAAGCGCTCCTCCCGGCGCGGCTCGGAGACCTGAGCCAGCCGCTTCCGCAGCGGGCTGGCCAGGAAACGCTCCACCGTGCCGATCAGCTCCGCGGTCGCGGCCTCGCCGGGCGCCGACTGCCCGGCGGCGAGGGCGGCCGCCCGGATCGCGTCCGGGCCGGGGGCCAGCGGGGCCCGGAAGTTCACGCGCTCGAGCAGGGCGTGAAGCACCAGGCCGCGTTCGCTGCCGCCGCGCTCGGCGCTCGGATCCCGGCCTCCGGCCGTCCGGGAGGCCGGTTCGACGAGGGCCTCCGGAGCCGGATCGACCGACGGCCAATCCGGGCCCGGCTCGCCCCCCGGGAGGCCGAGCACGCGCTCGGCGTAGAAGCGGTAGCCACAGCGTCGATGCTGCGCCAGCGCCGAGTAGCTGAGCGTGGCCAGAGGGGGCGCCGGAGGCGGCTCGGGAACCGGCGCCAGCCCTTCCCGGCGCCTGGTCGCGGGCATCAGCGCCGGTGTTGCGCGATCACCGCCGCTCTCGCGCCGCGCGTCCGTCTCGGCGATCTGGTCCGGGGTGGCCACCCGAACCCGGACGCGCCCGGCCCCCGCCGAGACGATCCCGCCCCCCTCGGCGATCAACCGGCCGAGCTCAGGGGCGAACGCGGGGGCGATCCAGGCCACCGGGCCGCCCCCGGTCTGGTTGGCCGCGCCGGTCCACCCGTCGAAGCGGGTGGCGCCGCTCAGGATCAGCCGCTCCCGGGCGCGGGTCATGGCCACGTAGAACAGGCGCCGCTCCTCGTCCTCCTCCGCGCGCCGCTCCTCCTCTCGGAGCGTGTCGTAGTCGAGCGCCGACACGCGGGCGGCCACCCCGGCGCGTTGCACCCGGAGCCCGAGACGGCCCCCCGCTCCGAGGCGGAGGATCTGGTGCGGCGGCCGCGGCGTGCGTCCGAGGTCGGCCACGCACACGGTCGGCCACTCGAGACCCTTGGCCCGGTGGATGGTCATCAGCCGGACGGCGTCGAGCCCCTCCCCCTCGACCGGGGCCTCGCTCTCCCGGCTGTCGCTGGCCCGCCCGGCCGCCCGCTCGCCCGCGGCGGCGAGAAAGCCGGTGAGGTCCGGCCCGTGCTCGTCCTCGTACTCGCGGGCGAGGCGCATCAACTTGCGCACGTTGGCCAGCCGCCGCGGGCCGCCGGGCATGGCCAGCATGGCCAGGTCGTAGCCGGTCGTCTCGAGCGCCCGGTCGATCAGGTCCTCCCCGCTCCGCCGCCCGGCTCCGGCCCGCTCGGCCGCACACCAACGGGCGAACTCGGTCAGGGCGTTCCGATCCCGATCGAGAAGCTCGGCCAGATCCTGGCCCGGACTGTGCAGCAGCGTCCACGGATCGGTAGCGCGCTCGCGGGCCGCGGCCGCCAGCACGACCAGGGCGTCGAACGAGGCGCCCACGAGCGGAGAGGCGAGCACGGTCAGCAGCGCCTCCTCGTCGCGAGGGTTGTCCACCACCCGCAGGTAGGCCATCAGGTCGAGCACCTGGGGATGTGACCAATACCCGCGGCCGCCGATCACGTAGGTGGGCAGTCCGCGCCGCTCGAGCGCTCGCTCGTAGGCTCGCATGTCCGTGGTGGCCCGGGTCAGCACCACCACCTCGCCCGGGGGAGTCCCCTCGGCCACCAGCGCGCCCACCCGGTCGGCCAGGGCCCGCGCCTCCGCCAGCCGCCACGGCGCGGCCAGGCCCTCGAGCTCCCATTCGGCGCCCTTGTCGACCAGCAGCAGCTCGACGCGGGGTTCGCCGGCCCCGGCGACCTGAGCCGCGGGCCCCTGGCGCGCGCTGGCCGGGACCGCCTGGTCGGCCGGCGCCCGGCCCGGCATCAGTGGTGTGAACCGCTCGCCCATGGCGCCGGCGAAGGCGGCGTTCAGGGCAGTCAGGATCTCCGGCCGCGAGCGGAAGTTGGTCTGCAGGGTGAGTCTCCGGCCGCCGGCCCGCAGCCGCTCCCCCCGGGCCTCGAACAGGGCCACGTCCGCATGCCGGAAGCGGTAGATCGACTGCTGGGCGTCCCCGACCGTGAACAGGTTCTCGCGCGCGATGGTCTCGATCAGCTCGAGTTGGACGCGGTTGGTGTCCTGCTGCTCGTCGACCATGATCTGCGCAAAGCGCTCGGCATAGCGCTCGCGCAGCTCCGGCTGACCGCGCAGCAGCTCCAGCGTGAGCAGTTCGAGATCCTCGAAGTCGACCCCAGAGAGCCTGCGTTTGCCCGCCGCGTAGTGGCGGCCGAAGGCGCCCAGCAGGGCATCCATCATGTCCCGGATCGGACCGGCGGCCCGGGCCGCGCAGGCCGCCCGGTGGGCGGCCAGGGCCTCGCGGTAGGCGGTGGCGGCATCGCTGCTGAGAGCGTTGCCGTTCCCGCGCAGCTTGATCGCGTCCAGCTCGCCCGGCCACACCTCGCCGGCGGTCGCGAGCTCGGAGCAGCGCTCAAGGCGCTCGAGCGCCTCCAGAACGCGGGCACCCGGCGCGGCGAGGAGCTCGAGTTCGGCCGCGAGGACGCGGGCGGCATCGGCCAGGACGGCCCCCGTGCCGGAAATGGGCGCGGCAGCCAGGGGTGGCAACCGCGGCTCGAGCTCCCCCGCCGACCGCAGCTGGGCATAGGCGGACAGGATCGCGTAGCGCAGCGCGGGCGCCCCATAGGCGGCGAGCAGATCGGCGCCGCCGTCGGGCTCGAGCTCCCGCAGCGCAGCGGCAAAGGCGGCGGCGGCCAGCGGCTCCGACCGGTCACGGTCGAGGATCACGAAGCCGGGGTCGAGCCCCGCCGTAAGGGCGCTGGCCCGCAGCACCCGTGCGCAGAAGCCGTGAATGGTCGAGATGAAGGCACCCTCCGTGGCCCGCGCCGCCTCGGTCGCCCCCAGCTCGCCCAGGCGAGCGCGGATCCGGTCGCGCAGCTCGGCGGCCGCCTTCTCGGTGAAGGTGATGGCCAGGATCTGGGCCACGGGAACGCCGTCCTCGCGGACATGGGCTACGAAGCGCTCGACCATGACCGAGGTCTTGCCGCTGCCCGCGCCGGCGTCCAGCAGCAGTTCCCCCTGTCGGCGCTGGATCGCCTGCGCCTGCTCGGGTGTCCACCGGCGTGCGGGGCTGAGAGTGGGCGGCGCGCTCATTGGCTGCGACAGAGTCCGGGGTAGGCGCAGCCGTCACGCGAGCAGGTCTGCGGGCACGGCTCGAGTCGGCCGCGGCGGAGCTCCCCGGCGACGGCGATCGCCCGCTGCACGGCATCCTCGAGCTCGGCTGCGAACTCCTGTGGCGAGCGTCCGTCGCGCTCGACCGCCCCGCTGCCGGCGCCGGTGCCGGTTACGAACATCCCCCGACCGCGCAGGTCCTCACCGCGCAGTGGCTGATAGAAGCCGCCGACCGGCTCGAGCCCGGTGAGCTCGCGGACCACGATCAGGTAGAGCGCCACCTGCAAACGGCGGTCAGAGCTCCAGCGCGCGGCCGGCCAGTCCGCGCGCCCCGCCCCGCTCTTGTAGTCACGAACCACCGCGCGGCCCGCCGAGTCGGCGTCGACGCGGTCGATCAGGCCGCGGACCAGCACCTGCTCGGGCCCCTGGCCCAAGGCCAGTGGCGGGAGCGATGGGGGACCGTCCTCCGCGTCAGCGAAACCGAACCTGAGCTCCAAGCCGAACGGCTGCCACGCTCCCTCCTGAACAGCGTCGTGTCGCAGATAGCGCCGCAGATCAGCCTCGATCGCCCGCAGCGCCCCGGTTCGCACCACGTCGGGCTGACCCGCGCCGAGGGCCGATCCGGGCCCGCCGGCCAGCTCCGCGAGCAGGCGCGTGAGGAGTTCCTCAGCCCGCTCCAGCGCGGCTGTCGTCACGGGACCGTCGAGCTCCCCCAGCAGGCGCTCGAGCACCGCGTGCATGAGGTTGCCGCGGACGATCGGCTCGGGGTCGGGCTCGAGCGGCCGGGGGCGCAGCTCCCGCTCGATCAGCCACCTCACGGGGCACTCGGCGAACGCCTCGAGCGCCCCGGCGGACAGGATCTCGGTATGCCGGAGGCGGCTGCGGGCCAAGGCGCCCAGGCGCCGGTCGGGCTCGGCCTCATCGCCGTCCGGCGGGGCGCTCCGGGCGGCCCGCGCCCGGGCTCGCTCCCTCTCGGTCGGCGCCTGCTCCTCCGGCCAGACCACGTCGCCCAGCAGGCGCCGAGCGCGGCCTTCGGCCCAGTCCGGGGCGAGCACCTCGGCAACGTCGGCCAGGAACGGCGAGGCCAGGGCCAGGTTGCCCTCCTCATCCGAGCTCCGGTAGCTGAGCGTGACCCGTTCGCTGGCCCGTGACACCGTGGCGTAGAACAGGTAGCGCTCCCGGTCGAGCACGTCCTCATGGCTGCGCAGTCGCAGGCCCGAGCACAGCGCCAGCTCGCGCCGGCGCGCGTCGGAGAGAAACGGCTCGGGATGAGCCGGACGCGGAAACTCGCCCTCCTGCAGGCCGCACACGAACACCACCCGGTAGCGCCGGGCTCGGATCTGCAGCGGCTCGGCCACACGCACCGCGCGCTCGGTGGGGGGCGGGGCCACCGCAACCGTCAGAGCGTCCAGCAGCTCCAGCAGCTCGCCCGGTCCGGCGGGCCGGCCGAGGGCCTCCAGTTCGCCCACAGCCTGCTCGAGGGCGGCCAGAGCGCGGGCGTCGAGCGCCTCATCGGTGTCCAGGACCGGAGCCTGGCGGCGGTGCGGAAGGGCGAACAAGTGTCGGGCCAGACGGCAGAGCACGGGGCCGGGTTCGACCGCCACCCGCAGAGCGTCGAGCTCACCCAGGTTCCGGCCCAGCCGCCGCCGGGCGGCGGCGAGGCTCGACACGCCCGCCCGGCGGAGCTCGGCGTCCAGGGCATCGGCGAGCTCAGGCTGCGCGAGCACCCCGCCGCCACGCAGGTAGGCGAGCAGGTCCGCGGACGTGGCCTCGGGCGACAGGGCGCAGCGGGCGGCACCGCGCAGTGCCCGCCCCAGCGGTGTGTGGGTGAACGGGAGCACATAGTCGGCGGCCATGGGGATGCCGTACTGGCCGAACACGCGGGCGATCAGCGCGGCCACCGGCGCCACCGACCGGTAGACGACCGCGATCTCCTCACCGGGCACGCCGGCCCGCAGCAGGTCCAGGATCTCGCCCGCCACGAGCTCGGCCTCGGCCCTCTCGCCACCGGCCTCGAGCAGCATCACGGACTCTCCCGGATCGGCTCGCTCCGGATCGGCTTCGAACAGCTGACGCTCCAGATGGTGCAGGACGGCCCGCGCGGCGGGGACGTAATGCTCGTCCCGAGCCGAGAGCTCGGTCACCTCGTCGGCCAGGCCCGTGAGTTCAGCGGCGACCTCGGCCCGGGCCTGGAGGGCCGCGCGCCCCGGCTCGTAGGTGAGCGACACGGTTACCTCGGCCATGGCCACGCGCGCCAGCGTCTCGACGGCATCGCGCTCGAGCCTGGTCAGGTCATCGAAGCCGTAGAAGAAGACGGCGTCGTGTCCCCAGCGGTCGCGGCGAGCCCGCAGAGCGTCCAGAGCGCGCCAGGCGAACAGCTCGGAATCCACCCAGTCGCGCCGCTCGCATTCGCGGGCGTACGCGCCGTAGATGCGCCCGACCTCCTCCGCGTAGCCGCGGCGGGCTGGATCGTCCTGAGCCCAGGTCCGCAGTGCGGCCTGCCAGCGCTGCGGAGTGACGAGCTCCCGCTCGAGCTCGGCGATCAGCTCGCCGGCGGCGTGGCGAAATCCGGGGGCCGCCGCCGATTCCCGCAGCGCCTGGAGCGGGATGGCCGCGAGGGCCGCGCGCAGCAGCGCATCTCGCTGTCGCGTCGACAGGCGCCGGGCGCTGTACCCGGCCCGCCGGGCGATCTCAGCGGCCAGCCCCGAGAAGGTCGTGATCAGGCCCAGGACCGAGCCCTGGGCGGCCAGCTCGCGACGGTAGTGCAGCGCATCGGCCGCCGTGGGGACGACCAGCATCGCTCCCCGCGGGGCCACGGCGCTGAATGCGCCCAGGACCTCGCCGGCCTTGGCTGAGTTGGCGGGTCCCAGGACGAGCTTGAGCGGCATCCTCCTATGGTGCCGCGGGGCGCCGACAGCGTGAACGACGCCCGGCCCAGCCCGGTTCAGAGACCGCGAGGGCCAGACGGATGCCCAGGCGAACCGGCTTCAGGCGGCTTCGGACTGCGCCGCCCGCGAGCGGGGGCGAGAACCGCGGCTCTCGCCGTCGGCGGCCTCATCGGCCTCCGGCGGACCACCGGCTGCGCCGGCCGTGCCCGCTCCGTCGCGCGCCCACGGCTCATCGAACTCGACCCGCCACTTGCCTTCCTCGTTCTGCTGCAGGGCCAGGCGGGCGCGGAAGCTCTTGCCCGAGCGGCCCTTGAAGCCGGTCACCGGCTTTTCGGTGCGGCCGGTCCTGATCAGCTCACGAGCCACCGCCGCGTTCAGCTGCTTGCCGGCCTTGCTCTTCCAGATCACGAATCCGCAGCCGGGATCCTCGCGCGACCAGCACGAGTAGCCCTTGCGATTCTCCACGATGTCGCGGCCGCAGACCGGGCATGGACCCAGGTTGGCGCGCGGGATCCGCACGTCCTTGAGCTTCGCATCCAGCTCGCCGACCGTTTCCTCGGTGAACTTGACGATGTCGCCCATGAACGCCTGCCGCGAATCGGCGCCGGTTTCGATGTTGGCCAGTCGGTGCTCCCAGTCGCCGGTCAGGCCGGGGCTGGTGAGCGGATGTTCGCCCAGCAACCGGACCACGTTCAGGCCCTTCTCGGTCACGACCAGGGCGCGGCCGTCGCGCTCGATGTAGCCGACCTGAAGCAGGCGCTCGATGATCGCCGCGCGGGTCGCGGGGGTGCCGATGCCGGAGTCCTTCATGGCCTCCCGCAGCTCCTCCTCCTCGACGAGCTTGCCGGCCGTCTCCATCGCCGCCAGCAGTGCCCCCTCGCTGTAGCGCCGGGGGGGCTTGGTGACCTTCTCCTCAGAGCTCACGTCGGTGACCCGCACCGCCTCGCCGCGTTCGAGCTTGGGCAGCTGCTGCTCCCGCCCCTCGTCGTCGTCGGAGCGCTCGGCGTCCGGCATCTCGCCGTAGACGCCGCGCCACCCGGGAACGAGCATCACCTTCCCGCGCGTGCGAAAGACGTACGGATCGGCCGTCTTCCCCGATGCGTCGTCCACCGAGGTCTCCACGCGCGTGTTCTCGAATACCGCGTCGGGATGGAACACGGCCAGGAAGCGCCGCACAACCAGGTCGTAGATGCGGCGGTCGTCCTCGTTCATCTTGTCCACGGGATGGCTCTCGGCCCGCGTCGGGATGATCGCGTGGTGGTCGGTGACCTTGGCGTCATTGACGACCCGCCCCAGCGGCAGCACATCGAGTCCGCGCACGTAGGCGGCGGCCTGGCGGTATTCACTGCGCTCCCCCACGAGCTGGGCGATCGGCTTGATCTCGCCGATCATGTCACCGGTCAAGAAGCGCGAGTTGGTCCGCGGATAGGTGAGCGCCTTATGCTCCTCATAGAGACGCTGGGCGGCACCCAGCGTGCGGCGGGCCGAGAAGCCGAAGCGGCTGTTGGCATCGCGCTGCAGCGAGGTCAGGTCATAGAGCAGCGGCGGCCGCTCCTTGCGCTCGGTCTTCTCGAGCTTGGTGATCGTCCCCTGGCCGCCACGGCAGGCCTCGACGACCGCCCGCGCCTGCGCCGCGCTGTCCAGCCGGGGATTGGCCCCCGTGTGGTAGCGCCCCTCGTAGGCGCGCGGGCCGTCGCTGACGGCATCGAACGAGGCGTCGACGATCCAGTACGGCTCGGGCCTGAAGGCCCGGATCTCCTCCTCACGCCGGGCCAGGATGGCCAGCGTCGGCGTCTGCACGCGTCCGAGCGAGACGGCCCCGTCAAACGAGGAGCGCAGGCGGATCGTGGCCGCCCGGGTGGCGTTCATGCCCACGATCCAGTCCGCCTCCGACCGAGAGCGAGCCGCAGCCTCGAGGGTGGCCAACTCCTCGGCGGGGCGCAAGGCGGCGAAGGCGGCCTGGATCGCGGACTTGGTCATCGAGTTCAGCCACAGCCGTCTGACCGGCTTGCGTGAGCCGGACTTCTCATACAGGTAGGCGAAGATCAGCTCCCCCTCCCGGCCGGCATCGCAGGCGTTGATGACGGTCTCGATGTCGTCGCGGGCGAGCTGGCGGCGGACGACATTCATCTGCTTCTTTGATCGCTCATCCCGGACGACGAGCTTGAAGTTGGACGGCACGATCGGCAGGTCGGCCATCCGCCACTTCTTGTACTTCTCGTCGTACTCGTCGGGATCGGCGAGCTGGACCAGGTGACCGACGGCCCAGGTGACCACGTGCTCGGGACCCTCCAGGTAGCCCTCATGCTTGGTGAACGCGCCCGGGAGCACCCGCACCAGGTCGCGCCCGACCGAGGGCTTCTCCGCGATGACGAGAGTCTTGCTCATGTCGTCGGCAGGGTAGCGCCCTGGGCAATACCCGCCTGGAGCCGGCCGGACCCAGCGCCGGGCGGGACCCGCTCAGCGCAGCCGCTTGAGCAGGGACGGGATCCGCAGCTCGCGCGCCGTGCGGCCTGCCGCCGCGTTGAGCTCACGGGCCCGCGCGGTGCCCCCCAGGGCCAGAGCCAGGTCCAGCTGTGTGTGCGCGAGCTGGACCGGGGCGTCCAGCGCCTGGTTGACGGCCAGGGCCCGCTCGAGATGCTCGCCCGCGGTGACCCGCTCGCCCATGGCCAGGGCCAGACGGCCCAGGTATCGGGCCGTCGAGCCGAGACACACGGCGGCGATCCCGATGACCACCGTCGTGTTCGCGTAGGGCAGCAGCTGCCGGTAGAGGAGCCGCGACCATTCGGGATCGCCGAGGGCCACGGCCACGTCGGCCAGGATCGTCATGGCGATCATCCAGTCTCCATCGAGCGGGATGCTGGCGAAGCCCTGATTGGCCAGCGCGGCCAGCTCGGCCCGCGCCTCCTCCCTCCGCCCGGCCTCGGTCAGCAGCAACCCGAGCACCGCCCGCCACGCCGGCCGGTGAGGGTTGGCGCGCACCAGCTCGCGGGCCGGACCCTCGAGCTCGGCCAGCCGGTCCTGCTCACGGCGGATGGCCAGCAGCTGGATCGAGTAGTACTGCGGAGCGGTTATGCCCTCGGCGCGGACCCCGGCCGACAGGGCCTCGCCGGCCAGGCGATCGGCAGTGCTGAGGTGCCCGGCCAGCAGGGCGCGCATCGCCTGCCACACGGCCGCCTGCCATGTGAACAGGGGCTGGCGCAGCCGGCGGGCACCCACCGTGAAGGCCTCTATCTGGGCCTCGACTGCGGCCCGGTCGCCGGCCTCCAGGAGGTCGACCACGAGCCACGCGTGCCCCTGGAGCGTGAGGTCGGCATCCCCGGCCTCCCGGGCGGCGCGCAGCATCTGGGTCGAGTCGGCCAACCGCCGCTCGAGGTGGCCGGGACCCCAGTAGGCCCGCCGTCGGGCCGCGGCGGCCAGGGCGGCGGCGAGCGGGTCGGCGAGCTGGGCGGCAACCACCGTGGCTTCGGCGGCCAGGCGCCGCATCTGATCTCGGCGCTCCGAGTAGTACAGCGCCGACGCCAAGCGAGTGAGCAGCAGCACCCGGGTCACCGACGGGTCGAGCGAGGCGGTCATCAGAGCCTGCTCGAGCATCGCGATCAGCTCGTCATCGATCACCCCGGGTGGCTGCACATAGCGGCGCGAGGCTCCGATCGCCGCACGAGCCAGCGACGGCCAGTCCTCCAGCTCGGACGCGATCGCCGCCGCCTCCCGGAACACGCCCCAGGCCCGTGGACGCTCGCCACTCCGGACCAGGGCCTCACCGAGTTCCAGGAGCATCCGGCAGCGCTGGTCGCGTTCCTCAGGACGGAAGCGCGCCAGCAGCGCAAGCGCCCCGGTGTAGTGCTCGACGGCCTGCTCATGGGCCAGCATGCGGGTGGCCTCTTCACCGGCCTGAAGGGCGTAGCGGATCGCCCGCTCGGCGTCCTCGGGCTCGGCCGCCTGGGTGAAGTGATGCGCCAGCACGTTGGCATGGCGCTGCGGCCCGCGCGCCTCCACGGCGAGGCCGACACGGCGGTGGATCCGCGCCCGCCGGGGACGGGACATGCCCTGGTACAGCGTTTCCCGGATCAGCGTGTGGCCGAAGGTGAAGCCGCTGCCGGAGCCCGGCGCCTCGGCAATCAGGCCCGCCTTCAGCGCCTCCTCGAGCCCGGCCAGGAAGCGCTCCTCCTCCATATCCACGACCTGCTCGAGCAGCCCGGCGTCGAAGTCGCGCCCGATGACCGCCGCCACCCGCAGTGATTCGAGCGCCTCCGCGCTCAGCCGCTCGAGCCGGCGGGAGATCACGTCCCGGACATCGTCGGGCACGCCGACCTCGGCCAGGTCTGAGGCGGCCGCGCCGAGCGGCGAGACGCCAGCGTCCTCGAGGTGACGGAGGATCTCCCCAATGAAGAACGGGTTTCCCCCGGTCTCGACATGCAGCGCATGAATGAAGCCCTCGTTTGGGAGCTGGCCCAGCCGCAGGCCGATCATCCGCGCCGCGTCGCGCTCGGGCAGGCCGGAGACCTCGATCTGCTCGATCAGCCGCTCGTGGCGAAGCCCGGTCATGGCCGCGGCGAAGCCCTCACTCCAGGGCTCCGTCGCCCGGTAGGCGCCGATGATGGCCAGCCCGGCGGTCTGATGAGCGCGGGCCAGATGCCGCAACAGCATCAAGGTGGGTCGATCCGCCCAGTGCAGATCGTCGAGCACGATCAGAACCGGCCGCCGCGCCGCGAGCTCGCCGAGCAGGCCGGCCACCGACTCGAACAGACGGTAACGCTCGGTTTCGGAGTCACTGGCCTCGGTCGCCGGGAGCTCCGGCAGGCGCCGGCGCAGGGCCGGTACCAGCCGCACCAACTCCGCACCGTGACCCTGGGCAGTGGCCCGAAGCTCCTCGAGCGGGGCGTTGGTGACGTAGTGGCCGAGCGCCTCGAGGAAGGGCTGGAAGGGCACCAGTGTCTCCTCCGGGGAGCGACCGGCCAGGATCACGGCGCCGTCGGCGTGGCCGCGCACGGCGACCTCGGCCAGCAGGCGGCTCTTGCCGACGCCTGGATCCCCACTGAGCAGCAGCACCCGCGCGCTCGCCCCGCCGGCCCCGGCCGCGGCCAGCCACCGCTCTATCTCGCTCATCTCGGCGACGCGGCCGGTCATCCTCGCAGCGGCCTGAGAGCGAAGCTCCCCGGGCAGGGGAATGCCGGGATTCGGCGGCAGCGGGCTCGCTGGGGCCGTGGCGCGGGGGGGCTCGGCCTCACCGCCGTGCAGCAGATCCCGGTGGACGCGGAGCGCACCGGGAGAGGGGGCCGTCCCGAGCTCGTCTCGGAGCAGGCTCCGCAGGCGCTCGAAGACGCGCAGCGCCTCGGCCACATTGCCCTGCGCGCGCAGCGCCTGCATCAGCAGCACGTAGCCGGACTCACGGTACGGCTCGGCCTCGATCAACGAGCGGGCCGAACGCTCGGCCGACGCCAGCTGCGTCCCACCCAGCGCGAGTCCCGCCCGGCCGATGACCTCCAGAGCCTGCAACCGCACGTCGTGCAGCCGGCGCCGCTCACTCTCCAGCCAGGTGGCCTGCAGGCCGGGCAGCAGACCCCGGCCCGCGATGTTCAGGGGGACCTGGGCCAGCGCCCAGGCCCGCCGCGGGTCATCCGCCTCCAGTGCGGCCAGCGCTCGCTCGACGTGATTGACGGCCGCCTCGACATCGATCCATACCGGCTCGGGGAGCTGGAGCACCAGCTCCTCGCGTCCGAGGAGAACGTCGGCCCCCAGCGATGAGCGCAGCCGGGAGAGCAGCGTGCGCAGCGCCGCGTCCTGGGAGCGAGGGGCGTTGAACGGCCACAGGGCACCGATCAGCTCCTCGCGTCCCACCGGGCGCTGCCGAGCCAGCACCAGATAGGCCAGCAGCAGGCGCACCTGCTTGCCCCGCAGCGAAGTCGCCAGCTCAGCGCCATCAACCTCGACGGAGAGACGCCCACAGAGCTGGATCCGAGTTCGCTCACTCGCTCCAACAGGTTTTGGCAACGTTTGGGAAACGTATCGCCAACGCGGTTGCGGCACTGTCTCCGACCGTGGCACCGGGGCCACAACGACTTGAGGGGAAAGCCGATGAGGCGGACCTCGATAGTCACTCAAACCGCCGCCGGATTCGGAGACCGATGACCCCGATGAATGAAGGGCCCAGCCGGATTGCCTACTGTGAGTGCGGGGCGCAACTCACCGGCCATTCTGAGCATGAGCTCTTCGAGGCGGCACAGCGACACCTCGCACATCACCATCCGCGGCTCCTGGGGGCGTTGGAGCTCGACGTGGTGGCACAGATGGCCGAGGAGCGTCCGGGGGCGTGAACGCCTGAGGCGGACGGCGCGCAGACCGCCGTCCGCCGAGGCGCTCCCTCACGCGCCCAGCTGGCCTAGCCTCCGCAGCGCCCCGTCCCAACCGCCGGCCCGCGAGCATGCGCCAGCTGGGCGCGGACGAGGAAATTGGGGACCGCGAAGCCTCCAGCCTGCGGCGTGCCCGTCAGCGCCGCGAACACGGTGGCCAGCACCCGTCCGCGGGCGTCGAGGACCGGACCGCCGGAGTTACCCGGCCGCACTCGTCCGCGCAGCGATGTGATCGCCCGCTGCACGCGACCGACGCCGTAGGCGTTCTCGGTGTTGACCGTTTCGGTCTGGCCGAGCCGGGCCGGCTCGGCGTCAAACGGGCCGTCAAGCGGATAGCCGAGGATCGCGGCCGCCGCCCCCATCGGGGCCGCGGGCGCCATCGGCAGAGGCGGCAGGGCCACGTGCGAGACGCGCAGCACGGCCAGATCATCATGGACGTCGAAGGCGACGACGGTGACCGGCAGGCCCGGGCCGCCGCCGTTCACCTGCACGGCGGTGTCGGTCTCCCCGGCGACCACGTGCGCGTTGGTCACGACAATCCCGGGCGCGGCGACCCAGCCGGTGCCCTCGACCCCCAGGCCGCAGGCCGTCCCGAACACCCGGACGACGCTGCGGCGCGCGGCGCGGATTGCCGGATTGGCCAGGATCCGTCGGGTGGGGGCCGACACGGACGCGACCGGCCCGTGCACCGACGGCAGCGGATCGATTCGCGCCAGGGCGTCCAAGATCGGACCCGACGGAGGCAGGAGGTGGTTGAGCTCGCGCAGGATGGCCGAGCGCTGGATGTCGCGCCGCAGCCGCGCCGAGCCCGACGACTGAACGGCGACCGCGCCGATCACCCAGGCCACCCCGAGAGCCACGCAGGCCGTCAGCGCCGCGCCCAGCAAACCGTCCATGGCCTGCAGGCCGGGGAGTCGCAGGGCTCCGCGGACCCGTGCGCCCAGCCCCTCCAGGCCGCTGGCCATGATTCCGCCGGCCAGGAGCGCCCCGAACAGCCCGAACAGCGGCGAGTAAGGAGAGCGCGACCCCTGGTGGAGGAGCAGCGGCGCCAGCCGCGTGCCCAGGAAGGCTCCGAGTCCGAACCCGACCAGCGACAGGAACCCGACGATGAAGCCCTGGACGTAGCCGTAGATGGCGAGCAGGGCCGTGAAGGCGACGATCAACCAGTCGACGCTCGTCATGGCCAGAGACTACGTAATGGCCCCCGACTGGCGTGGGCCGCCCCTCCATCCCCTACCGTTCCGAGTTGAATTGGTAAACGGCGGGCTTGTGGTGGCGCGTGGGGCGCTGAGCGCACGGCGGCGAGTGCGGCGCCGGCGGCTGCTCCGGCACGGCGCACCCCTGATCGTGCTCGCCGCCATCGCCTTCGTCCTCGGAGCGATCATCGGCTCCGGCCCCGGCGGCGCCGAACGCGCCCTGGCCAGCCGTTATGTCCGGGACTGGAGCCAGGGCGACTTCGCCCAGATGTACAGCCTGCTCGACCGCGCCTCCCAGCGCCGAATGCCCCGTGCCCTCTTCGCGCGGGAGCTGCACACCGCGGCCGCCACCGCCACGCTCATGTCGCTGCGCGGCGGGCGCACCCTCGGGCCCTACGGCGACACGATCGATGTCCGAACGCGGGTGAGAACCCGGATCTGGGGGCAGCTGCGCGAGACGCTCGTGGTGCCGTTCAGCGGCAGCGGTTCCGGGGCACGCGTGCACTTCGCGCCCGAGCTGCTGTTCCCGGGCCTGCGGCAGAACGAGCAGTTGCGGCGCACGATCCGCCTTCCCGCCCGAGCCACGCTGCTGGCCGCCGACGGCACACCGCTGGCCGCGGGGCCGGGCCGGACCTCACCGATCCCGGACGTGGCCGGGCCGATCGTGGGGACCGTCGGTCCGATTCCGGCTGCGCTGGCCCCCCAGTACGCGGCGCGGGGCTACCCGCCCGATGCCCATGTCGGGCTCGACGGCCTGGAGCGGATCTTCGAGGCCCGCCTGGCCGGGACCCTCGGCGGCCGGCTGCTGGCGGGTCACCGGCTGCTGGCCACCGCGGCCCCGGCCCGGGCCGGGGCGGTGCGGACCACGATCTCCCCCGGGCTCGAGCGGGCCGCGGTGGCGGCGCTCGGAGGCGCCTACGCCGGCATGGCGGTGATGAACCCGCGCAACGGTGCGGTCCAGGCCCTGGCGGGGATCGCCTTCTCGGACAATCAACCGCCGGGTTCGACGATGAAGATCATCACCGCGGCGGCCGCACTCCAGGCCGGCGTGGCCACGCTCACCACCCAGTATCCGGTCCAGACGGCGGCCACGATCGACGGCTACTCACTGCAGAATGCCAACGGTGAGGCCTGCGGCGGAACGCTGCTGCACGCGTTTGCCGTGTCCTGCAACTCCGTGTTCGCGCCCCTCGGCGTCCAGGTCGGCGCCCGCCGCCTGGTGGCCATGGCCGAGCGGTTCGGCTTCAACCAGCCGGCCTCGGTTCCCGGTGCGGCCGAGAGCACGATCCCGTCGGCGGCGACCATCGGTGACGCGCTGGCCGTCGGCTCCTCCGCGATCGGGCAGGGCGTGGTGCAGAGCACGCCGCTTCAGATGGCCGACGTGGCGGCCACGATCGCGATGGGCGGGCGGCGGCCGATTCCCACGCTGCTCGCCAACCAGCGCCCGCGCTTCGTGCGGGTGACCAGCGGCCATGTGGCCCGTGAGATCCAGCAGATGATGCTGGCCGTCGTCCAGTTCGGAACCGGGACGGCGGCCCAGATCCCCGGCGTCGCTGTCGCCGGCAAGACCGGAACCGCCGAGCTGCGCAACACAACCGGGTCGAACACCACGCCCGGCGCCAATGCTCCCCAGAACACCGATGCCTGGTTCGTCGGCTACGCCCCCGCCGGGCACCCGAAGATCGTGGTCGGGACCCTGTTCCCGAACGCCGGCTTCGGCGGCTCCACCGCGGCGCCCCCGGCGCGCGCGGTGATCGCCGCCGGGCTGCACCGCGGCTGAGCGCCTCCGGCCCGCGGCCGAGAGCCGGGCGCTGGCGCTGTCCCGGCTGGGCCGCCTCGGCCCCGGGCGGTCGGCATTGCCTCCGCTAGAGGTCGAGCGAGATCGTGCCCAGCTTCTGATTTCCGGCGCCGAGGATCTCGAGCGTCAGCGGCCGGTTGGCGTAGGCCGAATTGCCGATCTTGAACAGCAGCAGCTGGCCCTGGGTGGGCCCGGAGCTGGCCGTCGTGTCGGGTCCCGGCTCGGTCTGCCGCGGCGCCAGGCGCTGCGGGGTCCACGCGTACGGATTGACCGCCGGGTTGAGCTTGACCGGGTAGTACGTGTTGCCCTGGGTATCGACGACGGCGAAGTTGTCGGTGGTGACGTGGGGCTGCTGGGTCTGGTTCTTGGCCCACAGGAACACGCCGTACCACTGCTCATCGGGCGTGGGCGCGGTGGTACCGGCGGGCAGACCGCGGATGTACTGGGAGTCCTCGGTGGCGTAGGGGTTGAGCACGCGCGAGATCTCGAGCTGGTAGGTGATTGGACCCGCATCCACGTAGCCGCCGTTGTTGTTGGCGTCGGCCAGCGTCGGATGAGCCTGCTTGTGGCCGCACGCGGCCACGCCGAAGGCAAGGGTCACGGCGCAGGCGGCGGTCCAGAGGCGACGGGGTCTCACAGCGGCGCGAAGTGTATTCATGAGCGCGCCTCGACCGTGGCGCGCTCCCCGCGCCCGCGCCCCTCCTCAAGGATCGAGCGCAGGCGGCGCATCGCCCTGGCCGCCTGACGCCGGTTCCAGCTGCGCCCGCCGAACAACTCCATGATCCGGTCGGACACCTGCGCCGGCACCGTTTCCAGGCTGTACTGCACCCTGGTCGCGTTTCCCGGCGCCGGGGAGAGCGTGTAGGTGCCCAGCATCCGGATGCGGTTGAACTTGCCGCCGCGGCCGCGCTCGACGATTCGGTAGGGCGCCTGAAGCTCCGCGAAGGTGACGTCGGCCCAGGCGAACCGGTTCAGCGGGGCCTTGATGCGGAACCGCGCGCCCGCCCCCGCGCCGTAGGTCTCGACTCGGGTCAGGTGCCAATCGACCAGATAGTGGTCGGTGAACTCGGCGTGATTGGCGATGTCGGCCAGGTACTCGAAGACCTGCTCGCGCGGCCTGGCGATCGTGGTCGAGACGGTGAAGGGATCCACGCGGCGAAATTCTATGCCGCGCCCTACGCCGCCGCCCTGTGATCGGTGATGCGCATGGTGTGACCGAACTCCGGACCGTGCACGAGGCGGCTCTCCCGCGGGCTCTCGCGCTGGCGCTCGCGGCAGAGCTCGCAGGCGATCACCCCGGAGGCGTAGACATAGACCCGCTCGCCCACGAGCGGCGTCCGGTTGCAGCAGGTGCACCGCTCCGAGCCGGCCAGCCGCTCATCCAGGCCGCGGCGCAGGAGAGCCAGCTCCAGGTCGAGCATGTCGCGCAGGGTGGCGCCCATTGAACGGGATTCGGCCCGTGAACTCCGGTTCCTTTTGCGCAACTTTGGTCATGGACATTTGACCGGTTGTTGTTTATTGCCGCTTTTCGCGGGAGACTATGATTGCGTTAGGACCGCTGGTCTGATCGTGTCCTCCCCGAGATGTGTCCGTGGAGGGAACGGCTACCTCTATCCAGGAGACGATCCGATGAAAGCTTGGATGTCGGGAAGCGTCGCGGGGACCGGTACCTTTCGCTGCACAGCGTGTGATTTCCCCGTCTCCCTGGATGCGGCCGACGAGCTCCCGGCTTGCCCCCACTGTGGCGGCACGGAGTTCGTGCGCGCGTCGCTGTTCACCACCTCCCAGCAGGCCGTCGTCGAGCTCGACCCCGACCTCGAGGACCGCAGCTGGCTGACCGAGGTCCGAGCCGAGCTGGACGAGCCCGGGCAGTACATCGCCTACCAGAACGGCGACGACATGATCGCCGTTGCGCTTGAACGCGAGTGGACCCGGATCGGGCGCAGCCTGGCCGCCGACATCCGCTTTGACGACCCGACCGTCTCCCGCCGCCACGCCCTGATCGTGCGCCAGCCGGACGGCCTGCGCGTGCTCGATGACCGCAGCCTCAACGGCGTGTTCGTCAACGGCGAGCGCGTCGAGTGGAGCACGCTGGCCGACGGGGACGAGGTCGTGATCGGCCGTCATCATCTGCATTTCATCGACGTGCCGGTGGTTTCCGGCCTGCGTTTCGGGCGAGCCGAGGCGCCGGACACGGGCCTCGCCGGCGCCTAGCCCTCCCTGCCCGAAGCCCTGAAGAACGGCTGACGGGGCATCCGGGCCGCCCCCGGGCCGGTGACCGCGCCGCGCCGATCCGAGGCCGATCCGCGACGAGCCGCGCCGGTCCCCGCGCCGTCCCTATAGTCCGGCGCCGATGACTCGCACAATTGCCGTTCTCTCCCAGAAGGGTGGCACCGGTAAGACCACGACGGTCCGGACGCTCACCGACATCTTCCGGCGGGCCGAGCTATCGGTGCTGGCGGTGGACCTCGATCCGCAGGGCAACCTGTCGGATTACCTGGATGTGGATCCTGAGGCCTCGCCGACGATCGGGGACGTCCTCACGGGGCGAGCCAAGGCCGCCGAGGCGGTCCACAACGGCATCATTCCCGCCAATCTGGGACTGGCCGAGGCCGAACTGGCGCTGGGTGGGAAGATGGGACGCGAGCTGACGCTCAAGAAGGCCCTGCGGACGATCGCGCCCGACTACGACCTCGTCCTGATCGATTGCCCGCCAGCCCTCGGCCTGCTGACCGTCAACGCCCTGGTCGCCTCCGACTACGCCCTCCTCTCGGCCGAGGCGCAGTACTTCGCCCTGCAGGGAGTGGAGCAGGCGCTGGAGGTGATCGACCTCGCCCGCGACAGCCTGAACCCGGACCTCGAGTGGCTGGGGGTGATGCTGAACATCGCCGACATGCGGACCCGGCACTCGCGCGAGGCCTTCGACTCGCTGCGCGAGCATTTCGGCGACAAGCTGATCGAAACGACGATCCGCGCGTCGATCGCCTACGCCGAGTCGGCCGAGCGCGCCACCTCGATCCTCGACTACCGGCCCGACCTGGGCAGCGACTACGTGACGGTGGCCGACGAGATCCTGCGCCGGCTGAAGCTGGGCGCGGCCCGCAGCCGGCTGGCCCCGCTGCTCGACAGCACCCGGCGGGCCGCCTCGGCCTCGCAGGCCTCCTGATCGCCTCACAGCTCGCGCACATCTGCGCCCTGGGACTCGAACGGCACCCGGAGCACCTGCGCCCAGCCTTCCGTCTCGCCGGCGAGGGCCCCGATGACCGTGCCCGTCTGCTCATAGTGGCACCAGATCAGCACGGCCGGCCCGGCCCCTGAGATCGTGGCGCCGAGCGCGCCAAGCTGCCGGGCGCGGTCCAGCAGCGCCGCCGAGCGGGGATACAACTCCGACCGGTAGGGCTGGTGCAGCCGGTCGCGCAGACCGGCGGCGATCAACTCCCAGTCGCCATCGGCCAGACCCAGCGCCAGCAGCACGGCCGCGCCGACGTTGTGGACGGCGTCGGCCAGCGGCACCCGATCGGGCAGAATGGCGCGGGCGCGCCGGGTGGAGACCGCCTCGCTCGGCACGACCACGACCGCCTCCAGGCCCATCGGCGCCGCCAGACGATGCACCCGTTCCCCAGCGCAGACGACGAAGCCGCCGTTGAGGGCGGCCGCGACATTGTCAGGATGGCCCTCGAAGTCCGTCGCCAGGGCGAGCACGTCGGCGTCGAGCTCGAACAGGTGGTCGGCGGCCATCAGTCCGGCCACGGTGGCCGCGGCACTCGAGCCGAGCCCGCCGCTGAGCGGGATGTCCGAGGCAATCCGGAACTCGAAGTCATCCGCCGGGTGCAGGCGCTCGAACGCGCGCACGACCAGGTTCTCACGCGTACGGGGGACGTCGAGCGCGGTATGAACGGCGAAGGCTCCCGTCTCCACCACCTCGAGCTCCAGGTGCAGGGCCAGCGCTGTGGCCAGCACGTCAAAGCCGGGGCCCAGGTTGGCCGAGGAGGCCGGCACGCGAACCAGGCGCCGGCGGGCCAGGCTCACTCCAGGACCGCCCGCTCGATCGCGCTCAGCTCCGCCTCGCAGGGCAGCACAGCCCCGGCCTGCTCGAGCGCGGTCTGCGGATCCTTGAGCCCGTGGCCGGTGAGCACGCAGACCACGCGCCGGGCCTCCCCGGCGCCGTGCACGAGCAGCCCGGCGACGCTGGCCGCCGAGGCCGGCTCGCAGAAGATGCCCTCGCTGCTGGCCAGCAGCCGGTAGGCGGACAGGATCTGCTCGTCGGTGACGGCCCGCACGGTGCCGCCCGACGCGGTCATGGCATTCATCGCCTCCTCCCACCGGGCCGGGTTGCCGATCCGGATCGCGCTGGCCACGGTCTCCGGAGCCTCGACCGGATGCCCGAGCACCAGCGGCGCCGCTCCCGCGGCCTGGAAACCGAGCATGCTCGGTCTCAGCCCGAGCTCGGAGAAGCCACGCCAGTAGGCGGTGATGTTGCCGGCGTTGCCGACCGGTATGCAGAGCGCGTCGAGCTCTCCGCTGAGATCCTCGGCGATCTCGAAGGCGGAGGTCTTCTGGCCCTGGATGCGGAACTCGTTGATCGAGTTCACGAGGGCGATCGGATGAACCGCGGTCAGCTCGCGGACCAGCCTCAGGGCGAGGTCGAAGTTGCCGCGAAGGGCGATCACCCGAGCGCCGTGCATGAGGGCCTGGGCGAGCTTCCCGGTGGCGATCTTGCCCTCGGGCACGATCACCGCGCACCGCAGACCGGCTCGCGCCGCGTACGCGGCCGCGGAGGCGGCGGTGTTCCCGGTCGAGGCGCAGACGATCGCCTCCGCCCCCTCGCGGACGGCGGCCGAGACCGCGCAGGTCATGCCGCGGTCCTTGAACGAACCGGTCGGGTTGAGCCCCTCCAGCTTGCACCACACCTCGACGCCGGCGCGTTCGGACAGCGCGGGGGCACGGACCAGCGGGGTGCTCCCCTCCCCAAGGGAGACCACCGGATCCTCGGCCGCAAACGGGAGCCGCTCGCGATAGCGCTCGATCAGACCGGGCATTCGCCGCGCAGCATGGCAGAGCCGTGCCCCGCGGTCAGGAGACCTCGAGCACGACCTTCCCGAGGGCGCTGCGCTCGTCCAGCAGGGCCAGCGCCGTGCCGGCCTGCTCGAGCGGGAAGCGGGCGCCCACCAGCGGCGCCACCGCACCGGCATCCATCAGCTCCCCGATCGCCCGGCCGATCTCGACCGTGGCCGCGGGCTTGGCCATCACGTAGGCCCCCCATCCGGCCCCGATCACCTCGGTGTTCGCCAGCAGCAGCCGGTTGACCCGCACCTCGGGAATCGCGCCGCCGGTGAACCCGACGACGACCACGCGACCGCCCTCGCGCAACGAGCGCAGACTGTCGGTGAAACGGTCTCCGCCGACCGGATCGATGACCACGTCGACCCCGCCCTCGCTCACCGCCAGGACCTCGTCCTTCCAGGGTCCGTCCGCGCGCACGACATGGTCGGCTCCGGCCCGGCGGGCGATCTGCTCCTTCTCCGCAGTGGAGACGACGGCGATCGTGCTCGCCCCCAGGCCCTTGGCCACCTGCAGCGTGGCCGTTCCGATGCCACCCGCGCCGCCGTGGACGAGGACCGTCTCCCCGGCGGCCAGGCGGCCGCGGAGCCTGAGGGCGAAGTAGGCGGTGTGGTAGTTGAGGACGAGACCCGCACCCTGCTCGAAGCTGATCGCGTCGGGCAGCTTGAAGGTGAAATGAGGCGGTGCGACCACGACCTCGGCAAACCCCCCCAGCATGCAGAACGCGGCCACCCGGTCTCCGGCCTTGACGGCCGCGCCGTCGGGCGCGCTGCGCACCACGCCGCCGACCTCGCTGCCGGGCACAAACGGCAGCGGCGGCTTGAACTGGTACTCGCCACGGGTCTGCAGGAGCTCGGGGAACGACACCCCGGCGGCGTGGACATCGACGATCACGCCCGAGCCGGGCGACAGGAAGTGGTCGGCCTCGGGCTCGGGGATCTCGGCCAGCCTCAGGGCGCTGGAGGGACCGGTGAGCTCGGTGATCTGCATGGCTCTCATGCGGCGCCGGATCCTATAGGGGTTCCGCCTAGACGAACTCCTCCTCGATGACCCGGATCGCCCGGGGCCGGGCGCGCATGATCTCGAGGCCGGCGATCAGCTCCATGGCGGCCGCGAATCGGGACTCGAGCACCGGATGCACCACCATCACCAGGCGCGCCTGGGAGCGCATGCCCTTTTGCACCACCGACTTGACCGACACGCCCTGCAGCGCCAGAACCTGGGCGACCTGGGCCAGCACGCCCGGCTCGTCGGCCACCTCGAGGTGCAGGTAGAAGGAGGAGACCACATCACTGACCATCCCGAGCTTCTCGATCGCCGGTGGTGTCGAGGCGGGCGGAATCATGGCGCTGATCACGTCGCCGAGGACGGCGGTGGCGGTCTGCGGGCCGCCAGCGCCCGGACCCGACATGGTGATCTCGGTGATCGCCTCAGACTCGACGGTGACGGCGTTGAACGGGCCGTTGATCGAGGCCAGCGGGTGCCCGGGATAGAGGAACGCCGGGTACACGCGCACCGACAGCCCCGAGTCGATGCGCTCGGCGGTCCCGATCAGCTTCAGCCCCAGTCCGAGCTCGCGGGCGTACTCCAGATCATCGGGCTGGATCGACTCGATGCCCTCGTAGGCGACCTGGTCGAGGTGAACCGGGGTCTCGAAGGCCAGACGGGCGATGATGGCCATCTTGGCCGCGGCATCGCGGCCGTTGATGTCCTCGGAGGGATCGGCCTCGGCGTAGCCGAGCCGCTGCGCCTCGGCCAGGGCGACGCTGAACTCGCAGCCGGTGCGGGCCATCTCCGTGAGGATGAAATTGGTGGTGCCGTTCACGATTCCGTGCACGCGATCGATCGTGGCGCCGGCCAGTGACTCCTGCAGGACCCGGATCACCGGGACCACCCCGGCCACCGCCCCTTCGAAGCGCAGCTGAACCCCCTGCCGCCGCGCCTCATCCCACAGCTCCTCCCCGTACTGGGAGAGCAACTGCTTGTTGGCCGTCACCACATGCTTTCCGGCCTGCATCGCGGCGAGCAGATAGTCGCGGGCGGGGTCGATGCCGCCGATCAGCTCCACGATCAGGTCGGAGGCGGCCAGAATCTCCTCAAAGGAGCCCCGCGAGCGGGTCAGCACCCCCGACAGCTCGGGGCGCAGACCGGTCATTCGTTCGATCCGGGAAGCGTGCCGGGGCAGCAGTTCGGCGAACGCGCCGCCCACGGTGCCCGCCCCGAGCACCCCGACACGGAAGGGCTTGCTCATGCGCCCACGTCCCGGGCCATCAAGTCGGCGTAGGTCTCGCGGCGCACGACCTCCCACGCGACTCCGCCGGAGCAGAACACCACCGGGGCCCGGGGTACGCCGTTGTAGTTGTTGGCCAGCGAGTAGCCGTAGGCGCCGGTGACCGGGGTAACGACGACATCGCCGGGGACCGGATCGGCCAGCGCGACGTCGCGGACGATCACGTCTCCAGACTCGCAGTGCTTGCCGGCCAGCTGGCAGATCTCGCCGCCGGCCGTGAACGGCCGGTCGGCGAGCAGAGCCTCGTAGCGCGAGTCGTACAGCATGGGTCGCAGGTTGTCGGACATGCCGCCGTCGACGGCGACCCACGTCGACACGTTTCGCTTGACGCTCTGGACCGTGTACAGGGTGACGGTCGAATTGGCGACCAGCGCGCGCCCCGGCTCGAGCAGGAGGCGCTTGTCGGCCCCGCCCGGAATCTCTTGGTGCAGAGCGTCGACAACCGCGGAGACGTACTGCTCCGGCGTGGGCGGACGCTGATCGGCGGTGTACGCGACGCCGAGGCCCCCGCCGAGGTTGTAGACGTCGAACTCGCCCAGGGCCGCAATCGCACGCACCGCGGCGCGGAACGGCTCGAGGTGAAACAGCTGCGAGCCGATGTGGATGTGCAGCCCGACCAGCCTCACGGCCCGGTGGGCGCGAACGCGGGCGATCGCCTCGGGCGCGGCCGCCATCGAAAAGCCGAACTTCGAGTCGGCCTGGCCGGTCGAGACCTTGGCGTGGGTGTCCCCGGCGACATCGGGGGTGACCCGGATCAGCACCTCCTGCTCACGGCCGAGCTCGGCGGCGATCAGGGCCAGCCGCTCCAGCTCATCGAAGGAGTCGATGACCACGTGGCCGACCCCTGCCCGCAGCGCCTCGCCGAGCTCGGCGGCGGACTTGGCGTTGCCGTGCATATAGGTGCGGCGCGGATCGAAGCCCCCCGCCAGAGCCAGGGCGAGTTCTCCGCCCGAGGCGACGTCACAGGCCAGGCCCTCCGCGGCCAGCGTTCGGTATACGGCCGTGCAGGGGAACGCCTTGGAGGCGAACAGGACGTCGAAATCGGCATGCCGGGCGGCCAGCGCGTCCCGAAAACGGCGGGCCCGGATGCGCAGGTCGTCCTCGACCACGATGTAGGCCGGGGTCCCGAACTCCCGGGCCAACTCCAGCGCATCACAGCCTCCGAACTCGAGGTGGCCGGCGGGATTGATGCGCGTGCCGAGCGGCAGCACATGATCCAGGGGCGTGTGTGTCTCGGTGCGCACAGCACGCAAAGATATGCTGTGCGCCGTGGGGGCAGGGTCATGATCGCCGGCACGGGTGGGTCTTAGATCCCCGGTTTGCGGCGAGGCGGCCGGCCGGTCGAACCCGTGCGCCCCCACCGGGGCGTGCAGGATGGTCTGGCCTACGCGCTGTGGCGCCCACCCGATGCCGGGCCGCCGCGGGCCGGTGTGCTCGTCCTGCATGGCGCGGGCTCGGCCAAGGAGAGCCACTACGACTTTGCCCGGGCGGCGATCGCCGCCGGCTTCGCGGCGCTCGTGTTCGACCAGCGAGGCCACGGTGAGAGCGAGGGGCGCTTGGACGGCCGGGCGGTCACCGACGTCGTGGCCATGGGCGAGCGGCTGCGTGCGCAGCTGCCCCCCGGCGCCCCGATCGCCCTGCGCGGATCCAGCCTGGGCGGCTACCTGGCTCTCCGGGCTGCCGCCCCATCGCGGGCGGGGGCCGTGGTGGCTATTTCTCCGGCCAGTCCCGACGGACTGCGCCGCGCGCTCGAGAGCCCGCAGCTGCCCTGGCGGATCGATTCGAGCGCCCTGAGGAGGCTGCTCGCCGAGGCCGCCCTGCCCGATGTCGTGGGCGCCCTGGAGGTCCCGGTGCTGTTCATGCACGCCCAGGGCGACGAACAGGTCCCGGTGGCGCTGTCGCGAGAGCTGGCGGCGCGGGCAGACGTCCCGGGCAGCCGCCTGATCGAGCTGCCGGGCGGTCACCACCGCTCAGTTCAGCACGACGCGGAGCTGCAGGCCGTGAGCCTGCGGTTCCTGCAGAACGTGCTCTGGTAGGGGTTCTCATCATCATCGTTTGGGGAGCGCTTATCCGGTCTGGCAAGATCAGCGTTGCATGCCCGCTCCCCGAACCTTTGGCCGTGACCGCGGCCTGCAGACCCGGATGCTCGCCACGCTGTTCCTGCTCGGGCTGGTCTACGCCGTGCTGGTGGCGGTGCTGATCGCGGCCGGCGCCGGGGCGGTGACGGTGGCCGTCATCGCCGGCGTCCTGTTCCTGGTCCAGTACTTCACCTCCGACAAGATCGCCCTGCTCTCGATGGGGGCGCGCGAGGTCACGCCTGAGGAAGCCCCCGACCTGCACGCTGCGATCGAGCGGCTCTGCATCCAGGCCAACCTGCCCAAACCGCGCGTGGCCGTAGCCGAAACGCCGATGCCCAACGCGTTCGCCGTCGGCCGCTCGCCGTCGAAGGCAACCGTCTGCGCCACCACGGGCCTGCTCGAGCTGCTGGGCCCGGCTGAGCTCGATGGGGTCCTGGCCCACGAGCTCACGCATGTCCAGAATCGCGACGTGCTGGTGATGACGATCGCCAGCTTCTTTGCCTCGATTGCCTCGTTCATCGTCCAGATGGGCTTCTGGTTCGGGATCGGCGGTGATGAGGACAACGACAGCGGGGCCAGCTTCATCGTGGTGATCCTCGTCTCCGCCGTCGTCTACATGATCTCGTTCGTCCTGCTCCAGGCCCTGTCGCGCTATCGCGAGTTCGCCGCCGACCGCGGCTCGGCGATCATCACCGGCCGCCCGAGTGCGCTCAGCTCCGCGCTGCTGAAGATCAGCGGGGCGATGGACCAGATCCCCCAGCGGGACATGCGCGCCGCCTCGGGTGAGCTGGCCGCGTTCTACATCTTCCCGCCCAAGACCAAGCAGAGCCTGACCAACCTGTTCTCCACCCACCCCCCGCTCGAGGCCCGCCTGGAGGCGCTGGCCCGGCTCGAGTCTCAGCTGCAGGGCGCGGCGTAGGCGCGAGAACTAGACGGCGGCCGGGGCCGAGCTCGCCTGCAGCAGCAGCTGCGCGACCGCGGCGGCGGACTGGGGCCGGGCGAGCAGGAAGCCCTGACCGAGGGCGCCGGGCACCCCGCCTCCGTCCGGGTCCTGGCCCTCGCACAGCATTCTCAGCTGGCTGTCGCGCTCGATGCCCTCGGCCACCATCTGCAGTCCCAGCGCCTGGCCGAGCTCGATCAGGGACCTCACCAAGGTCGCGTTCTGACTGCTCTGCTCGATGTCGGTCAGGAAGCTGCGGTCCATCTTGACCTGCGTGACCGGGAGCTGCTGCAGACGGGCGAGCGAGGATTGTCCGGTGCCGAAGTCATCGATGGCCAGCGTTACGCCCTCGGCGGCCAGCGCGTCCAGTGCGGCCAGCGTCTCGCTGTCGTCCACCAGCTCGGACTCGGTGAGCTCCAGCGTGAGGCGCCCGGGCGCGATCCCGTGGCGAGACAGGGCGGCCCCGACGGCGGCCACGTAGTCGTGCTCGGCGAGCTCCCGAGGGGCGACATTCACGTTCAGGCGAAGCTCGGGCGTGGTCGCACTCCAGCGGGACAGATCGCCCAGCGCCGTGTCGAGTACCCAGCGGCCGATCGTGACCATCAGGCCGGTCTCCTCGGCCACCGGTATGAAGCGCTCAGGTCCGATCAGGCCGTGTTCGGGGTGGTGCCAGCGCAGCAGCGCCTCGGCGCCCACCACGCGCCGCGAGGCCAGGTTGAACAGGGGCTGATAGGCCAGAGAAAGCTCACCGCGTTCGATCGCGAAGCTGAGATCCTCACGTAGATCGAGCCGGCGGCGCGCGGCGACCGCCAGGTCCTCGTCGAACACCGCCGGGCCGCCCCGCGGGTCAGCCTTGGCCTTGTGCATGGCGAGATCGGCGTGACGGATGAGCCGCCCGGCGTCGACCGCCGGGAAGGATCCGTAGGCGATGCCGATGCTGGCCCGGGGTTTGATCGGCCGGCCCTGGATCAGCATGGTTCGCGCCAGCGTGTCGTTCAGCCGCTGCGCGACAGCGAGCGCGTCCGCCTCGTCGAGGTCCTCGAGCAGGCAGGCGAACTCGTCACCGCCCAGGCGGGCCGCGGTGTCGACGCCGCGCAGGCTCTCGTCGATCCGGGACGCGACGACACGCAGAAGCTCATCTCCGGCGGCGTGCCCGAGCGAGTCGTTGACGGTCTTGAAGCCGTCGACATCCAGATACAGCACCGCGATCCGGCCGCCCCTGCTGCGGCTCAGACGCTGCAGGGCCTGGGCGGTCCGGTCCTCGAACAGCTCGCGATTGGCCAGGCCCGTGAGCGGATCGTGCAGGGCCTGGTGGCGCAGCCGGGCCTCCATTGCCCGGGCCTGAGTGACGTTCCGCAGCGTGATGACGATGCCCTCCACGTCGGGATCGTCGAGCACGTCGTTGGTGTGCGCCTCGACCAGCGAGCTGCTCCCATCCTCGCGTTCGATGAGCCACTCGCTCGGCGCCAGCGGGCCGGTCGCGACGGTCTGGGCGAAGCGCCGGAGCAGCCGCGAGCGGTCAGCAGCCGGCACGAGGGCCTCGAGCGGCAGGCCGGCCAGCTGCTCGGGCGTGCGGCCGAACAGATCCACGGCGGAGTCGGTGGCGTAGCGGATGCGCCGGTGGGCGTCGACCACCAGCACCACCTCTGAGGCTTTCTGCACGAGCCGGCGGAACCGGCGCTCGCTGCGCTCCAGGGCGGAGCGCTCGGCGGCGAGCGCCCGGCGGCGCCCGATCGAGAACACGAACACCAGCAGCGCCACGAGCATGGCGCTGACCCCCAGCGTGATCAGCGTTCCCATGTACCGGCGCGAGTCGTTCAGGCTCGCGCGGGCGGCGAACCGGCCGGCGAGCTGCTCCACCGTCTGCTGAATCAGCTCAGCGGTGCCGTCCACGCCGGTCAGGACCTGGAGCTGGGCGGCGCGGATCCTCCGGCCGGCGAGCAGGCGCTGGGCGGTCATCAGGTTGGCCTGGAAGGCCGGCACCCAGCCGACGACGGAGCGCACGGCGGGGGTATCGGAGTCGCTGCGCTCGATGACCCGCAGATCGGCTCTGACTCGCCGCAGGTCAGCCGCGGTCTCCTGGGCGAAGGTGAAGTTCGGAAAACCCTGGGCGACCATCTGCCAGGCGGCACGGTCGGCGGCGGTGATGAGATAGCGGACGTCAAGCAGGCGCTCATGGACCTGGCGCGAGGCAGCCTCCTGGCTACGGAGACGGCTGACCTGGAGGCCGGCCACCAGCACCGTTCCGCCGGCAAGCATCAGCAGCAGCAGCCAGCGCAGGGCGGGCAGGCGGAGACGGAAGGCGGGGGGCGGCGGAGCAGACATCGGCAGACGGGCGGGGCACCGGCGGGGCCAGAGCACCAGGGCCGTATCGGAACGGCGCCCGCCCGGCTTGAGCGGCGGTCTCGCTCCGGGCAGGCAGCATCTAAGCTCCAGGCCATGGGTCTGCTCGACGTTCTGACCGGTAAGCGCAAGCTTGCCAAGCCGGCGCCCGACCGGCTGTTCGCCCTGAGCACGGCGTATGTGAGCTTCGAGAGCGAGCTCGACCTGAAGACCCGCGGGAGCGCCGCGATCGTCTTCCAATCGCTGGCCACGGCCGACTTCCGGGCGATCGTCACCGAGATGGAGGAGGTGGTGCGCGCCACGGCCAGCGACAGCGGTGCCACCGTCGAGACCTCGGAGGACAGCTACGGGTTCAGCTGGCTGATCATTCGCACGCCCGCTGTCGATGACCTCGTGGTCGGCATCAACGCCGTCAGCACGGAGCTCGAGGGCGGCGGCTACGGCGAGCGGCTCCTGTGTTCGGTGTTCGCCTTCCAGGACTCGCGCAACCGGCCGGTCTACTGGATCTACAACTACAAGCGGGGCTCGTTCTATCCGTTCGTGCCCTCGGGCCGGGGCCAGCAGCGCGACAACGAGCGCGAGCTGGTGCTCAAGGCGCAGATCGGCTCCGAGCTGCCGCTGGAACCAGAGCTGCAGCGCTGGTTTCCTCTGTGGGGAATCCCGATCTGAGCCCAGGCGCCCGGTCGGTCGGGCCGATCCTGCTCAACCGCCGCGCCGCCACTCGCCCCACCGTCACCGGCGTCGAGCGCTGGACCGGCGAGATCATCCCCCGCCTGCACGCGCTGGCCCCCGAGCGCTACCAGATCGTCCAGCCCCGTCCCCGGCTGCGCCGCCGCGGCCGCGCGCAGGCCTGGGAGCAGGTGCTGCTGCCCGCGATGGCCGCCCGCCGCCGCGCCGCGGTGGTCTTCTCGCCCGCCAACCTGGCGCCATTGGCGTGGCCGCGCAACGTGCTCGTCGTGCACGACGCGGCGGTGCTGCGGGAGCGACGCGCGTATTCAAGCGGCTATCGGGCCTGGCACCGGCTGGTCGGGCTGACCGCCGCGCGGCGGGCGCTGCACGTGATCACGGTGTCGGAGTTCTCGCGCCGCGAGCTGATCGCGCTGGCGGGCCTCGCGCCCGAGCGGCTGACCGTGGTCCCCGGCGGTGTCAGCCCGGCCTTCGCCCCGCAGCCGGAGGCGGAGATCACGCGGGTGCGGACCAGGCATGGACTGAACGACCGGCCCTATGTCCTCACGCTGGCCACCGAGGACCGGCGCAAGAACCTGGCATCGCTCGGGCAGTGCGCGCTCGCGCTGCGCGAACGAGGGATCGAGCTCGTCCGGGCCGGTGACGTTCGCCCGTACTTCGCCGGTGATCCGAGCGCGCGCGCCATCCGCTCCCTGGGCTACGTCGCCGACCGTGACCTGCCCGCCCTGTACGCCGGGGCGCAGGCGTTCGTGCTCCCCTCGCGCTACGAGGGCTTCGGTCTCACCTGCCTGGAGGCGATGGCCACCGGCACGCCGGTCGTGGCCGCGCAGCGCGCGGCGCTGCCGGAGACCTGCGGGGATGCGGCGCTGCTGGTCGACCCTGACGACCAGGCCGCCGTGGCCCGTGCGGTGACCGCTGTGGCCACCGAGGACGCGCTCCGCCGGCGCTTGATCGAGGCCGGACGGCGTCGCGCCGCCCGGTTCACGTGGGACCGGGCCGCTGCCGCCACCCACGGGCTGCTGCTGAGCGTCGCGGGCAACTGAGCCCCTCGCACCGCTCCGTCCGCCAGACCGTGCCGCCGGCCCGGGAGCGGCCGGGCCGGGCCTCAGCCGGGAATCAGCCCCTCGCCCTGGAACTCCGAACGGGCCTCCTCCAGCGACACGTCGGGGGGCGGCAGGATGATGTCCGAGCCGTACAGCTCATCCCTGCCTACCGGGCGGCCCTTCTCGCGCACGTAATCCAGCAGCTGTCGGAAGGCGTCGGCGAAGGCAGCCCCATCCGTCCTCTCGCAGGCGTTCACCGCCTCGTTATCGAGTTCGTTGAGCCCGGCCACGTCAGCCTCGGCGATGTCGTACTGGCCCTCGGTGGAGATGCGGACGATCATGAGGCCTGGCTTTGGCCCGGCGCCGCCTCCGTCGAGCTCGCACCGCCGGGTCCGAGCTCACCGGGGCTGTTCGATCCGGCCCCCAGCTCCGCCTTCATCTTGGCCAGCTCGGAGTCAACCTCACTCGTGCTCGACAGCTGCTTGAGCTGGCGGTCGATGTCGTCCTCACCAGAGCCGAGCTGGGTGAGGTCCTCGAAGGTGCCGGCCTGCTCGAGCTCCTGCACCGCATCGGCCCGGGCCTTCATGTTCTCGGTCTTATCCAGCGCGCGCTGCATGGCCAGCCCGACATCGGCCATCTCCTCCCCCACCCCGGTGGCTGCCTCGGAGATGCGCACCTGCGCCTCGGCCGCGGAGTACTGGGCCTTGATGACCTCCTTCTTGGAGCGGAACTGCTCGATCTTCGAGCGCAGCTTCTGCTCGGAGGCGGTCATCTGCTCCTGCTGCTGCTCGAGCTGGGCGACCTGCGAATCGAGCGACTGCAGTTCGGTCTGGGCCACGTTCTTGCGCTCGAGCGCGGTCCGGGCCAGTTCCTCGTTGCCGGCCGCCAGCGCCTGGCGGGCCTGCGTGTCGAGCTTGACCACCTGTTGCTGGAGCTTTTCCTCCTGCAACTGCAGCCGCTTCTTCGAGGTGACGACGTCGGCGATTCCCTTCTTGACGTTCTGAAGCAGCTCGATCTGCTTCTGGTAGCTGTACTCGAGGGTTTCCGAGGGATCCTCGGCCCGGTCGAGCAGCTTCGAGATCTTGGCTTTGACGACGGTGGACATGCGCCCGGAAAGGCCCGGCATCGCATCCTCCTTGGGCGGTGGCTGGACTGGCTCGTGCAAGCGTACCGGGCGCCAGCGCCGTCGCCGCGGCGTGCCTTGGCCGGGGAGCCGCGCTGGCCCGCTCCCGCCCCGCGCAGCGGGCGGCTAGAACGTGGTCGGGTGCCGCGCCTGGAAGCCGGTGATCTGGCGCATCAGCGGCCGCCAGCGCGGGCCGGAGCCGGGCGCCGGATGGGGGTCGCCCTCAGACGAGGTGTCGAGCCGAATGCCGGCCACCTCGAGAAAGGCGTGGCCCGGATTGGTGTACACGGTTATCCACTGCCCAGTGCCGCTCTCCCCCCACGTCTCGAGTTCACTCGAATCCATCGAGGTCTTGATCAGGCCGGCCGCGTGGAGCACGTAGGAGACCGAGCCCGAGCAGTCATAACCGGCGGCATTCCAGAACCCGTGGCCGCCGCCGAGGATGTACGGCTTGCGGCGAATCTTGTTCCCGGCCCAGATCAGCTGCTTGACCTGGAGCGGAGCGTAGGCCGGGGCGTACGCGATGCCCTTGATGATCTTGGCCACGTCGCCGGCGACGGTCGGGTGAGCCGGGGTGCTCGGCGCGAGGACCGGAGCGCTCATACCGGCGCCGCCGTTTTCGGGCGTGGTGCTCGAGCTGGTGGTGGAGCTCGAAGTGGTGGTGGAGCTCGAAGTCGTGGTTGAGCTGCCTCCGGGCTGGGTAGCGGCAGAAGCGGACCCGGCCAGGGCGAGCCCGGCCAGCACGGGAGCGAGGTAGCGGAGGGGGCGCAAGGTTCTCTCTTTCGTCGGCCGGCGGGGTTAGCTGTCGGGCTAGCGCTAAAAGAGCCTGCGCTTCCCACGGATTGACCGCGGGATTAGCCCCGATGGGGACGAAAGTGGGTCCCCCGCTCCGCGGTTTTCGGTGCCCGCGGATTAGGCGTGGCGGGAATATACACGTCAGACCGGTCCTGTGCGGCCCTGCTCGATCGGCGCGATCCGCCGTCCTGGCGCCGGATTTGCGGGTCGGCGCCCGGGCGCAGGGCGGCCGCTAATGTCCGCGCCGATGCGACGGCGGCTGCTGGCTCTGCTCCTGATCGGCGTCGCCGTGGCCTTGGCGCTGGACGGCTGCGGCGGAACCAAGCTCCTACGTCGAGGCTCAACTTCCACGGTGACGGTGGGCGCGTCCGCCCGGGCTGCCTCGGCGCCGGGGCTCGGCTTTCCGACCCTGGCGACCAAGAACACGACGCGCGTGGACGGCAGCACGCCGGCCGCCGACGCGGCCGGCGTCGCCCTTGCCGTCTATCCGTCCGCCGCGCCGGGCACGCATCCCGGCACCGTCGTCCTGGTCTCCAGCGACGACTGGCAGGCCGCCATTGCCGCCAGTGTCCTGATGGCACCCCCCATCAGAGCTCCGATCCTCCTGTCGGGTAGCTCACAGCTTCCCGCCACGACTGGCCAGGCCCTTGCCCAGCTGGCTCCGAAGGGCAGCGGATCGGCCGGCGGGGCGCAGGTGATCCGGATCGGCGCGGTCCCGCCGGTCAGGGGGCGCACGGCCGCGATCAGGGGCCGCGACCCGTATGCGCTGGCCGCCGGCATCGACCGGTTCGCCACCGCCGCCCAGGGCACCACCAGCAAGGACGTCGTGATCGCCTCGGCCACCAGCCCCGCGTTCGCGATGCCCGCCGCCGGGTGGGCGGCCGAGAGCGGCGATCCGGTGCTGTTCGTGGGCTCGAACAGTGTCCCCGCGGCCACACGCCAGGCGCTGCTGGCCCACCAGAGGCCGCACATCTACGTGCTGGGTCCTCCCAGCGTGATCAGCGCCGCCACCCTCCACCAGCTGAGTCGCTACGGAACTGTCAAGCGGGTTGGCGGCCCGGATCCAGCGTCCAACTCGGTCGCCTTTGCCGTGTACCGCGATCCGGCCTGCGCCTTCGGTCAGCCGTGCGCGCACGTGCCCGGGAGCTTCGGTTGGGCGATCCGGAGCCCGGGTCATGGCTACGTGCTGATCAACGCCGCGCGTCCGCTTGATGCCGCCGCCGCCGCTCCCCTGTCCGCCAGCGGCACCTACGGGCCCCAGCTCCTGGTCGACAATGCCTCTAGCCTCCCCAAACCCGTGCTGGATTATTTCCTCAACTACGCGACACCGGGCTACACCCAGGAGGGGCCCACGGCCGCCGTCTACAACCACGGCTGGGTGATCGGCGACCCGAGCGCAATCTCCGTAACCGTCCAGGCCGAGATGGACAATCTCCTCGAGGCCGTCCCCCAGAGCAACAAATGAGCCAGGCTGAACATCCCGACCGCATCCGCGCCGAGCACACGGTGACCATCGAGGACGTCCGGCAGCTGATGGGCGCCTCGACCCCCCATTTCGCGCTGCAGTTGCGCGAGCGCATCCGAGCCCTGATCCGCGGCCTGCCCGAGGGCCATCCGGCCCGCGTCGAGGGAGAGCGAGAGATCGCCCGTCTGGACCGGATCGCCTACACGGGCGAGACCCGCGGGCACGCCGCCGAGCCCGGTCTGGCGCCGCTGCCGAGCCTCGGGCACGCCGCGGACGAGCAGCGGCGGTGAGGTTCGCCCCGCGGCGCGCAAGGGAACGAACCGCCGTCGGGAGGGTTGTACGTTTAGGGCACCCGACCTGAGGGTTGGCACAGACGTGAGTGACGAGCGCTACATATCGGTGATCGGGCTTGGGCGGGTCGGCCTGCCGCTGGCCCTGTGCTTTGCCGACAAGGGCCTTCGGGTCCTCGGTGTCGACCACGACCAGCAACTGCTGGCGTCGCTGCGCGCGGGACGGATGCCGTGGGATGAGGCCGGTACGCAGGAGTTGCTCGACCGCGCCCGCGACAATGGCCGGCTCGAGCTCACCGACCGCGCCGCTGACGCCGCGCAGGCGCAGGACATCGTCATCACGATCGGCACGCCTTCCTTCTCACACGTCGAGAGCGACCTGCGCCAGGTCCGCGCCGCCGTCGACGATCTGCTGCCGCTGCTCCAGCCCGGGCACTCGCTGATCCTGCGCTCGACGATCGCCCCCGGCACGACCGAGTTCGTCGCCGGGTATCTGGAGAAGCGCCGCGACCTGCGGGTCGGTGAGGAGGTGTTCGTGGCCCATGCGCCCGAGCGGATCGCCGCCGGGCGCTTCCTGGAGGAGATCTCGAGCCTGCCCTGCATCATCGGCGGTGTCGGTGAGAGCTCAACCGAGCGGGCGGCGAGCCTGTTCGAGGTGTTCGGCGCGCCGATCGTCCGCACCACGCCGGTCCAGGCCGAGCTGGCCAAGATCTGGACCAACATCCTGCGCTACGCGACCTTCGCGCTGCCCAACCTGCTGATGATGGACTGCGAGAGCTACGGGGCCAACGTGTTCGAGGTGATCGAGTTGATCAACCACGATTACCCGCGGGGGGGCATCGCGATGCCCGGCATGACCGCCGGCACCTGCCTGCGCAAGGATTTCGCCTTCTCGGAGGAGCGCTCGCACGCCCCGGGCATGCTGTTGGCCGTCTCGCGGGTCAACGAGGGCGTGCCACTGTTCCTGGTCGAGGGGATCAAGCGCCGCGTGGGCAGTCTCGGGTCGCGCAAGGTGGCCGTGCTCGGGCTGACCTTCAAGCGCGACACCGACGACGAGCGTGACTCGCTGTCGCCCAAGCTGATCCGGCTGCTCGAGCGCGAACTCGCCGATGTCGCGGTCTCCGATCCGCACGCCGCC
>DASVYO010000069.1:0-5838 GCA_036392135.1 Solirubrobacteraceae bacterium | reverse complement strand
TCGCCTTGCCCTCCATCACCGGCATCGCCGCGCGCGGACCGATGTCGCCCAGCCCGAGTACCGCGGTTCCGTCGGAGACGACCGCGACGGTGTTGCGCTTGATCGTGTACTGAAAGGCCTTGTCGGGATCGTCGTGGATCGCGCTGCAGACGCGGGCGACGCCGGGTGTGTAGGCCATCGAGAGGTCGTCCCGCGTCTTCAGCGGGCTCTTGTTCTGGATCTCGATCTTGCCGCCGACGTGCAGCATGAAGGTGCGGTCGGTTGTATCGAGAACCCGCGCGCCCGGCACGCCGTTGACCGCATCGGTCAACCGAGGCCAGTCGGAGGCGTCGGCGGTCTCGACCGTGATGTCGCGAATCGTGTGCTCGCCCTCGACCTGAACGAGATCCACCGCACCGATCGTTCCGCCCGCCTCGCCGATCGCGCTGGCCACCTTCCCGAGCATGCCGGGGCGGTGGTCGATCTCGACTCTCAGCGTCAGGCTGTACTGGGCACTCGGTGTAGCCGCCATCGCGCCAGATAGCCTGACATATGAAGTGATGAATCCGTTCACTGCCGAGCGATGCCGATGGCTGAAGAACTCTTTCTGATCGATGGCAACAGCCTCGCCTACCGGGCGTTCTTCGCGCTGCCGGAGTCGATTGCGACCTCGACCGGAGTCCCCACGAATGCGATCTTCGGATTCGCATCGATGCTCGTGAAGATCCTCACCGACTACGGGCCGAAGGCGACCGTCGTGGTGTGGGACGCGGGCTCCAGCGGACGCAAGGAGGTCTACTCCGAGTACAAGGCCCAGCGCTCGAGCCGGCCGGATCTGCTGCGCGAGCAGTGGCCCCACCTCGAGCCGCTCGTGTCGGCCTTCGGTTACCGCAATCTCAAGGTCGACGGCTACGAGGCCGACGATGTGATCGCCTCGATCGCCGAGCGCGCCAAGACCTCCGATCCGCCCGTCGAGGTGATGGTCGTCACCGGCGACCGCGACGCCTACCAGCTGGTCGACGATGACGTGCGGATCATGACCACCTCCCGGGGGATCACCGACACCCGGGTCTATGACCGTCAGGCGGTGATCGACCGCTACGGCATCCCGCCGGAGCTGGTTCCGGACTTCATCGGCCTGAAGGGCGACACCAGCGACAACATCCCCGGCGTCCCGGGCATCGGCGACAAGACCGCCGCCGACCTGCTGCAGCGGTTCGGGTCGCTCGAGGGCGTGCTCGAGAACATCGACCAGATAAGCGGCGCCAAGCGCAAGGAGAACCTGATCACCCACGCCGAGGACGCCCGCATCTCCAAGCACCTGGCCACGGCCAAGCGCGACATTCCGCTCGACGGGCTCGACATCGCGCAGTACGTGTCGGCGCCCCCGGACCGTTCCCGTCTGCGTGAGGTGTTTCGCGAGTTCGAGCTGCGCGATCCGCTGCGCCGCCTGGAGGAGGCGCTCGGCTCGGCCGACGCCGCCGCCCCCGCGCCGCAGGTCCAGGAGGCGCTGTCGGCCAGGGTCCGCAGCGGCTCGCTGGCCGACCTCGCACGGCTGCCCGAGGCGGAGGTCTCGGTGGCCGTCCGGATGCCCGAAGCGCCCGAGGGGGCGCTGTTCGGTGAGGACGCGGCCTGGCACTTCGGGGTCTACCTCGACCGGGGCGAGCGGCTCACGATCGGCTCGTGCGAGCGGCCGGAGGATCTGGTCCAGGCGCTCGGCGCCCGGCCGGTGGTCGCCCACGACGCGAAGTCGCTCGGCCTCGTGCCCGAGGTGCTGGCCCACGACACCGAGGTCGCCGCCTACCTGCTCGAGCCGGCGCGGCGCGCGTATCCGTTCCGCGAGCTGTGTGAGGAGCGGGGCCTGGCCACCGATGTCGAGGACGCGGCCGGCCGGGATGCGCGCCTCGTTCAAGCTCTGGCCGCCTGGCAGCGCGAGCAGGTGCAGGCGCGGGGACTGACCGAGCTGCTGATGGACGTCGAGCTTCCGCTCGTGCGCGTGCTGCGCGCGATGGAGCAGGCCGGGGTCAAGCTCGACACCGATCGCCTGAAGGAGATCTCGACGCGGGTGAAGACCGAGGCCGACGCGCTCGAGCGGGAGATCTTCATGCTGGCGGGGGAGGAGTTCACGCTCGGCTCGCCGCGACAGCTTGAGGAGATCCTGTTCGGCAAGCTCGGCCTGTCGCGCAAGCGCCGGGGCAAGACCGGCTATTCGACCGACGCCCGGGTCCTGCAGGCGATCCGCTCCGAGCACGAGATCATTCCCAAGATCGAGCGCTGGCGGGAGCTCACCAAGCTCGCCCAGACCTATCTCGACGCGCTGCCGCTGCTGGTCGACTCCGACAGCCGACTGCACACGACCTTCAACCAGACGGCCGCCACCACCGGCCGTCTGTCCTCCAACAACCCCAACCTCCAGAACATTCCGATCCGCACCTCGCTGGGCAGGGAGATTCGAGCGTGCTTCGTGGCCGAGCCGGGCAACCTGCTCGTGTCGGCCGACTATTCCCAGGTCGAGTTGCGGCTGCTGGCCCACATCGCCGACGAGGAGGTGCTCAAGGAGATCTTCCGCCGCGGTGAGGACGTGCACACCGCCACCGCGTGCCGGGTGTTCGGGGTCGCCCCCGAGGAGATCGACCCGGGCATGCGCTCCAAGGCCAAGATGATCAACTACGGCATCGTCTACGGGCTCTCGGCCTACGGGATGGCGGATCGGCTCGACATCCCGCAGTCCGAGGCCGACGAGTTCATCCAGCGCTATCTGGCCGGCTTCCCCGCGGTCGGACGCTTCATCGAGCAGACGATCGAGCAGGGCACCGAGCAGGGCTACGTATCAACCCTGTTCGGGCGCCGCCGCCAGGTGCCCGAGCTCCGCGCCCGGCGCTGGGAGCTGCGCAAGCAGGGTGAGCGGTTCGCGGTCAACATGGTCATTCAGGGCACGGCCGCCGACATCATGAAGGTGGCCATGGTTCGTTGCGAGCAGGCGCTGACGGAGGCCGGGCTGAGCTCGCGCCTGGTCCTCCAGATCCATGACGAGCTGCTGTTCGAGGGTCCGGGGCACGAGGCCGAGCGGGTCAAGGCGATCGCCGTGGGCGAGATGGCGGGTGCCTATCCGCTCGATCCGCCGCTGGCCGTCGAGGCCGGGATCGGCGGGGACTGGCTGTCGGCCAAGTAGCCGCGCTCAGGCGGCCAGCGCCTCCCGGGGCCGGCTCGGGACTCCGCCGGCGGTCACGAACCTTGGATGGGCGATCTCCAGGTATTGGTTGAAGGACCACTCGACAAACCGCCGGTGGCCCATGGAGCGCAGGGCGGGCGCCAGCAGGCGGGGGGCGATCCTCGGCACGGCGCGCTGCGTGCGCAGCATCCAGCGGAAGGGACGCGAATGACGCGCGGAGAAGTCGTGGTAGCGCCTCAGGGCCTGCTCGCGGGTCTGCTCTCCGGCCGCCACCCGGCGGAGCTCGCGACCGCAGGCCAGTCCGAAGTAGAGCGCGGTGCGGATCCCCTCGGCGGTCAGCGGGAGGCAGTGACCGGCCGAGTCGCCGGTGAAGAAGATGCCGTCCTCGGTGGCCGGGCGCAGCGCGTGGGGGATCCAGTTGCCCTGGTAGCGGACCTTGTCGGCCTGCAGGTCGTCGGCCAGCCGGACCGTCGGCTCGCGGACGTGGAAGCGGGGGTCGAACGATCCGACGCCGATCCGCAACTCCTCACCGGCCGGAAAGCTCCAGCCGTAGCCGGCGGGGACGTAGCGCCGGTCGATCCACACCTCGAGGTCACGCCCCGAGCCCAACGGGTGGACCTCGAGGCCCCGGGAGAGAAGCGCGTCGGGAGGCTGCACATTCGCGCCGGGACCCAGGATCCTCCGCCAGCCGAGCGCGTCGACGATCAGTGGCGCGGTGATCTCGCCCCGGTCGGTGACCACCGTGTGGCCGCGCCGGCGCTCAACCTTGGCGGTCTCGAAGCTGAATTCGCCCTGGGCGGCCAGCAGCCCGCACAGGGTGCGGTAGTCGAAGGTCGAGAAGGTCCAGGGCAACTCATAGCGCACGGTGGCGTGCGGCGAGTGGATGACGAGCTCGCCGAAGGTCTGCTGCAGGGCATCCTGCAGTCCGAGCGCGCGCAGCCAGGCCGTGGGGATCCCGCAGGCCGAGGTCTGTCGCTCGCCGATCTCGTAGCGGTCGATGACGAGCACGTCGGCACCGCTGCCGGCCAGCTCACGCGCGACGGCCAGGCCGGCGAAGCTCGCCCCGCAGATGACCACGTCGCAGTCGCGCTGAAGTGGGGTGCGCTCCGCTCCGCGCTTGGTCGCTCGCCGTGGCATGGCGGCTGATGATAGGGACGCCCGCGCGGGCGCCCGGCGCGGACCGGTCAGGCCCGAGCCCGGCGCGGGCCCCTACGGCCACTCGCGATGGCCGCACCTCAGGCCTTGTGTGGCTATCCTCCGGGACTAATGTCCACTACTTCAACGCTTATGGCTGAAACCGATCAGCCCACCGTGACGATCGTCGAAGGCTCCGGCGGCCTGCTGCTGGAGATCGACGGCCAGATCGTCCCCAACTACGACGCCACGCTGCATCCCTTCGCCGAGGGCGATGTCGTGACCGGCAACGTCGTCCGGATCGACAATGACGAGGTCCTCGTCGACATCGGCTACAAGTCCGAGGGCGTCATCCCCGTGGGCGAGCTGTCGATCCGCAAGTCCGTCGACCCCGCCGACGAGGTCGAGCTCGGTGAGGAGGTCGACGCACTGGTCCTCACCAAGGAGGACCAGGACGGCCGGCTGATCCTGTCCAAGAAGCGCGCCCGGTTCGAGAAGGCCTGGCGCCGCATCGAGGCGGCGGCCGAGTCCGGGGACCCCGTCATCGGAGCCGTCATCGAGGTCGTCAAGGGCGGCCTGATCATCGACCTCGGGGTGCGCGGCTTCCTGCCCGCCTCGCTGGTCGACATCCGGCGCGTGCCGAACCTCGACGAGTACATGGGCCAGAACATCGAGTGCAAGGTGATCGAGCTCAACCGCTCGCGCAACAACGTGGTGCTCTCGCGCCGGGCGGTGCTCGAGGAACAGCGCAAGGAGGATCGCGAGCGGATCCTCGACCGGCTCCAGCCCGGCCAGGTGGTGGAGGGCACGATCTCGAACATCGTCGACTTCGGCGCGTTCGTAGATCTCGACGGAATCGACGGCCTGATCCACATCTCCGAGCTGTCGTGGTCGCACGTCAACCATCCGTCGGAGATCCTCAACATCGGGGACACCGTCAGCGTCAAGGTGCTTGACATCGATCGCCAGCGGCAGCGGATCTCGCTGGGTCTCAAGCAGACCCAGGAGGACCCGTGGCAGCGGGTGGTCGACACCTACAACATCGGTGACGAGCTCGAGGGCACGGTCACCAAGGTGGTCACGTTCGGTGCCTTCGTCGAGATCCTCGACGGTGTCGAGGGGCTGGTGCACATCTCTGAGCTGGCCCAGCACCACGTCGAGAATCCGCGCGAGATCATCCAGCCCGGCGACCCCGTTCGCGTGAAGATCCTGGAGATCGACTCCGAGCGACGCCGCCTGTCGCTGTCGATCAAGCGGGTCGAGGGGCAGGTTCTCCCGGTTCGTCCGATCGAGCCCCCGCTCGAGGGCGTCGGCGACGCACTCGACGACGTTCCCGAGCTGGGTCTCTCCGAGGACGTGTTCGCCGCCGGTGACGCGCCGACCGAGGCATCCGCACCGAGCGCCGAGGCCGCGCCCGACGACAGCGCGCCCGTGGCCGAGGCCCCGGCCGCTGAGGGCGAGGCTCCGGCCGCTGAGAGCGAGGCTCCGGCCGCTGCGGGCGAGGCTCCGGCCGCTGAGGGCGAGGCTCCGGCCGCTGACGCCGACGCTCCGGC
>DASVYO010000068.1:0-8503 GCA_036392135.1 Solirubrobacteraceae bacterium | reverse complement strand
TCAGCCGACCGGCCAGCTCGGCGAGCTCGGCCTCCGCCGCGGCGAGCTCGCGCTCGGCCGCTTCGAGCGCCTCCTCAGCATGCTCGAGCTCCGCCCGGCGGCCCCGGCAGCGCTCGGCGTGGGCGAGGACCTCGGACAGCTCCCCGCCGTATTTGCGCTCCAGGCGAGCGAGCACGGCCAGGCGCTCCTCAATCGCCTCCAGTCCGAGCGCGGCCGGGCCGGCCTCCCCGGCCAGCTCCCCGTCTCCCCCGGCCAGCGCGCCGTCCTCCAGGCCGGACAGGTACCCGCGCAGCTCGGCGGCCACGTCCTCCGCCTCGTAGCGAAGGGCGGCCATTCGCTCGCCGGCCGCGGCGAGCTGCGGGTCGATCTCGGCCACCGATCCGAGCCGGTCCGCGGCCGCCGCCAAGAGCTCGGCCACGCCGCCGCCGGTCTCGGGGGTGATCGCCTCGGCACCGCCCAGCGCCGCGGCGCGCAAGGCCTCCAGATGGCGCAGACGATCACGGCGCGCGGTCAGTTCGATCTGCTCCTCCAGGCTGGGCGCCGCCGACTCGATCTCGGAGAGCTCGAAGCCCAGCAGGTCAAGCTCGCGCTCCCGCGACCCGGCGCGGTCGCGCAGCTCCCGGAGCGCGCGGCGGCGCTCCCGCACATCCTCGTAGGCGATCCGAGCCCGCTCGCGGAGGTCAGCCTGCGCGCTCCCGCAGTAGGCGTCCAGGACATCGAGCTGCGCGGTCCCCAGCATCAGCTTGCGGTGCTCGTGCTGGCCGTAGAAGGCGATCAGGGCCCCGCCCAGCTCCTGCAGGTCCGCCACGGTGGCCGCGCGGCCGCAGACATAGGCACGCGTGCGCCCGTCGGGCCAGACGCGCCGGGCGAGCACCACCTCCTCGGTGCCGGCCGGTAGGCGCTCCGTGCCGGCCAGCTCGGGCGGCAGCGCGAAGATCCCCTCCACGTAGGCCTCCTCCGCGCCGGGGCGGACGATCCCGCGCCGTGCCTTGCCGCCGAGCAGCAGATCAAGCGCATGGGCGAGCAGCGTCTTGCCTGCTCCCGTCTCCCCCGTGAGCATGTTCAGGCCCGGGGCCAACCGCAGCTCGGCCCGTTCCATCAGCAGCAGGTTCTCGACACGCAGCTCGTGGAGCATCAGGCGACGGTCTACCACCCGCCGCCGACGGACCGAGTGCCGGCCGCCTCCGGGGCCGGGGTGAAGCAGGGTCAGAGCGGGGTGGCGAGCCGCCCGAACTTCTGGCGCAGGCGCTGGTAGAAGCTCGTCCCCGGAATCTGGGCCAGGCAGCCGAGATCGTTCAGGAACCGGGCCTCCACCCGGTCGCCGGCGTCGATCACGCAGATCGGCCGGCCGTCGACGGTCACGTCGACCGCCTCCTCCCGCGAGCGGTTGTGGACGGTCAGGCGATCATCCGGGGACACGACCAGGGTGCGCGCGGTCAGCGAATGAGGAGCGATGAACGACACGACGTAACCGCGCACCCCCCAGGCCATGACCGGGCCACCGTTGGCCAGGTTGTAGCCGGTCGAACCGGCGGGGGTGGCCACCACCAGCCCGTCACAGCGGACCCGTCCGACCTCGTCGCCGCCCACCGCGTACTCGAGGTCGGCCACTCGCTTGCCCTGCTGGCGGTGAATCGAGATGTCATTGATGGCCAGCCAGCTGCCGTGGTCGCCGGTGAGCTCGATCGCGGGGAGCGACAGCACCTCGAAGTCGCCGTCGAGGGCCCGGCGGCAGCCGGACTCGGCATCCTCGCGGTCGACGGTGGCCAGGAAGCCCATCTCCCCGAAATTGACCGCGAACACCGGTACCCCCGTGCGGGCGTACACGCGCAGAGCGTTCAGGATGGTGCCGTCGCCACCGAGGGCGAAGCACACCTCGACGTGACCGTCGGCGGCGGCGTCCAGCACCAGGCCGGGCCCGGGCACCAGCCGGTGCTTGGCCGTCTCCTCGGGATCGAAGCGCAGCTCGACCTCCCTGGCGCGCGCCAGCGCGATCAGCTTGTGCAGCGCCGCGGCCGTGACCTCCGGCCGGCGGTGGGTGAGGACGGCCGCGGCGCGGACCCGGCTCATGGCTCCACCGCGGCCGCCGCGCCGAGGAGATCGGGCACGCCCGGGCGCGCGCCCTCGGCCAGCCACACGAACGTCTCGAGGTTGCCCTTCGGGCCGGGCAGCCCGGAGCTGGCGTACCCGAGCACGGAGGCCCCATGCCCGCGGGCGGCCTCGCCGACCGTGATCAGCGCCCCGCGGCGCAGGGCGGGGTCCCGGACCACGCCCCCCTTGCCGACCCCGGCGCGGCCGACCTCGAACTGCGGCTTGATCATGGCCAGCACGTCGAACGCGGGCGCCGCGCAGCCCAGGACCGCGCCCAGCACCTTGACCAAGGAGATGAACGAGACGTCGATCACGACGAGGTCCGGGGCGTACGGGAGCACGGCGGCCTTGAGGGCACGAGCGTTCTGGCGCTCGAGCACCGTCACGCGCGGATCGGAGCGCAGCCGCCAGTCGAGCTGGCCGTAGGCGACGTCCAGCGCCACCACGTGCTCGGTGCCGCGGCGCAGCAGGCAGTCGGTGAATCCGCCGGTGGAGGCGCCGACATCCAGCGCCCGGCGGCCGGTCACGTCCAGCCCGAAGGCGTCCAGCGCGTTGCTGAGCTTGACCCCGCCCCGGGAGACGTAGTCAGGACCGCCCTGCAGCTCGAGCTCGACATCCTGGGGCACGAGCTGGCCCGGCTTCTCGGCCCGGCGGCGGCCGGGCAGCAGCAGCACCTCACCGGCCATGACCGACGCCGCGGCCCGCGCACGGGAGGGGAACACGCCCCGCTCGGAGAGCAGGCTGTCGAGCCGGACGCGCTTCATGGTGCGGAACGGTACGGGATCGCTCGGAGCACGGGCGAGACCGCCGGGAGCGGGCGCCCGAGCCGGCGGGGGGCGCCGGGCCCCCGGCGAGCGGATCAGCCGCTGGTCACTCCGCTGCGTCCACCGACGGCAGCCTCGACGCGCTCCGCGATACGCGCGCCGGTGAAGCCGACCTCCTCATGCAGCAGCGCCGGCGCACCGTGGGTGATGAAGCGGTCGGGCAGTCCGACGCGCAGGATCCGCGGGGCCAGCCCGGAGTCCGACAGCGTCTCCCACACCGCGGACCCGAAGCCGCCGGCCAGGACCCCCTCCTCGACCGTGACCAGCAGCTCGTGCTCGGCGGCCAGCTGAGCGGCCAGGCCGGCATCGATCGGCTTGGCGAAACGCGCATCGGCGACGGTCACCGCCACCCCATGCTCGCGGAGGATCTCGGCCGCCTCAAGCGCCTTGCCGACCCCGGATCCGTAGCCCAGCAGAGCCACGCGGTGAGCGCCCGGGTCATCGGTGGTGGCCTCGCTGAGGATCTCACCGGTGCCGATCTCGAGCGTCTGCGCGCGCGCCGGGAGCTCGACGCCCACGCCCTGCCCGCGGGGATAGCGCAGGGCCACCGGTCCGTCGTCGTAGCGCAGCGCGGTGTGGAGCATGTGGACGAGCATCGCCTCATCGCGCGGCGCCATCAACACGATGTTGGGCAGGCAGCGCAGATACGCGATGTCGTAAGTGCCGTGATGGGTGGGGCCGTCGTCGCCGACCAGGCCGGCTCGATCCATGGCAAACACGACGTTGAGCTTCTGCAGGCAGACGTCGTGGACGATCTGGTCGTAGGCGCGCTGCAGGAAGGTCGAGTAGATCGCCGCCACCGGCTTGCAGCCCTGCAGGGCCAGCCCGGAGGCGAACAGGATCGCCTGCTGCTCGGCGATGCCGACGTCGTAGTAGCGGTCGGGCAGCGCACTCTGGAGGATGTTCAGGCCGGTGCCGGAGTTCATCGCGGCGGTGATCCCGATGACCCGGTCGTCGCGCTGGCACTCGCGGACCAGGGCCTCACCGAACACCTGGGTGTAGGCGGGTGGAGCCGGCTTGGCCGCGGCGAGCGGCTTGACCGCCTGCGCGGGGGCTCCGTTGGCGATCGACTTGGGCTTGGCGGCGTGCCACTTCTCCATGCCCTCGAGGCCCCCCTCCTCAGCGGGCGCGAACCCCTTGCCCTTGACCGTTGCGCAGTGCACGACCACCGGACGCTCGGCCGCGAGGGCCTCGCGCAGGGCGCTGCGCAGCGCCCGCACGTCATGTCCGTCGATCACGCCCATGTAGGCGAAGTCGAGCTCCTCCCACCACAGGCCGGGCGCCCAGAACGCCTTCAGCGATTCCTTGAAGTGCGGGCCGATGCGCTCGAAGGCGGCCCCGATCGGGGCTGGGAGCTTCGTCAGCCCGCCCTCGACGCCCTCCCGCGCGTGCCACAGCTTGGGGTTCATCCGCACCCGGTTGAAGTAGCGTGACAGCGCCCCGACGTTGGGCGCAATCGACATGCCGTTGTCGTTCAGGACGACGACGATCGGCGTCCCCTCCCCCCCGGCCTGGTGCACGGCCTCGAAGGCGACGCCACCGGTCAGCGCGCCGTCGCCGGCCACCGCCACCACGTGGCCGTCGGGGCCGTGACCCCGTCGCATGGCCTCCTTGATCCCGACCGCATAGCCGATCGAGGTCGAGGCGTGACCGGCACCCATGATGTCGTGCTCGGACTCGGGGATCGAGCAGAACGGAGCCAGACCGCCGTACTTGCGGATCGTGTGCAGCTGGTCGCGCCGGCCGGTGAGGATCTTGTGGGGGTAGGCCTGGTGGCCGACGTCCCACAGGATCTTGTCCCGGGGGGAGTCCAGCAGGGAGTGCAGCGCGACGGCGATCTCGCAGGCACCGAGGTTGGCACCGAAGTGGCCGCCAATTTCCCCAACCGTGTCGATGATGTGCTCGCGCACCTCCTGGGCGACCTGCTGGAGCTGCTCGTCGGTCAGTCCGTGCAGATCCTGGGGCGAATTGATGCGTTCGAGGAGGTGGGTCATCAATAGCTCCGTGTTGCGATGAAGTCCGTGATCTGCTCAAGCTCGGCGGCGTCGCCCGGCGCGGCTTCGCGCAGGGCGGCGCGGGCGCGTCGGTGCGACTCGTCGGCCAGCCGTCGTGCCCCATCGAGACCGAACTCGGTCACGTACGTGCGCTTGCCCAGCCGCTCGTCACTGCCCTGGTGCTTGCCGAGGTCGGCGTCCGATCCGGTCACGTCGAGGATGTCGTCAACGATCTGGAACAGGACCCCGAGCTCCCCGGCGAAGGCCCGGAACCAGGAGATCGTCGCCGGTCGCCGGTCGCCGGCCAGGTGCAGGACGCACTCGATGCTGGCCGCGATCAGGCGCCCGGTCTTCAGTTCGTGCAGGCGGCGCAGTCCGTCCGCGCCGGGACCAGCCGTCTCGGCCACATCCATGAACTGCCCGCCAACCATCCCCTGTACACCCGTGGCGGCGGCCAGCTCCGCCGCGGCGGCCAGGACGTCGGCCGGCTGACCGTCCTGCTCGGAGAGCAGATGCCGGAAGGCCTCAGCGTAGAGCCCGTCTCCGGCCAGGATCGCCACGTCCTCGCCGAACGCCTTGTGGCAGGTCAGACGGCCGCGGCGCAGATCGTCGTCGTCCATCGCGGGCAGATCATCATGGATGAGCGAATAGGTATGGATCAGCTCGATCGCCGCCGCCAGGGGCAGGACCGACTCCCGGTCCAGGCCAAGGGCCCCCGCGGTGGCCAGGGTCAGCACCGGCCGGACCCGCTTGCCACCGGCCAGCAGCGAATAGCGCATCGCCTCCTCGAGCCCGGCGGTGCCGATCTCGGTCGTGAAGCGCAGGCCTTCAAGGTAGTCCTCCACCGCCACCCGGAGGTGGTCGGGATAGGCGGGCGCTGTGCTGGGGTTACGGGTTATCACGCGGATCGTCGTCACGGCCGCCGCCATTGGCGGCAGCGTTCGATGGGGAGCACTAGGCCGCCGGCAACGGGAGCTGACCGGGCAGATCCGGAAGCGGCTCCAGCGCCGCGCGGGTCCTCTGGTCAACCTGCGCGCTGGCCTCCGACGCCAGGCGAGCGCACTCCTCGATCAGCGTCAGGGTCGCCTCGGGCTCGAGCCCACCGCCACGCAACCGCTCCACGGCATCGTTCAGCCGCGCGGTCAGCTCATTCAGGGCGTCGGTCACAACCGGAAAGGTTAGCGGCCGACGGCGGCCCTCCACCGGGGTCAGCGGCCGCGGCGGCGGGGGCTCCCGCTCAGGCCGCGTCGAGCGCTGCGTTGACCAGCGCGTCGGCCCGGGCGTTCTGGGCCCGCGGAACCGTCCGGATCTCCCAGCGCGCGAACGGGGCCAGCGCCGCGATGGCCTGCTCGTACAGCGGCTTCATCGCCGGGTGCTTGACCTTGTAGGCGCCGGTCAGCTGGCGGGCCACGAGCTCGGAGTCGTTGACGAGCTGGATCTCGTCGGCACCGAGCGCGGCCGCGCGCTCGACGCCTCTCAGCAGCGCGTGGTACTCGGCGACGTTGTTGCTCGCCACCCCGATCGTCTCGGCCAGCTCGTCGAGCACGGTGCCATCGGGATCCGAGACGACAACGCCGATCGCGGCCGGACCCGGATTGCCACGGGCGCCGCCGTCCACATGGACGATGACCTTCATGCTCTACGCCGCGCGCCGGAGCTCAGTCGGTGGCCAGCGCGAGCAGCTCACCGGGAATGCGGGAGCGGCGGCGGTCCCTGACGGTGCGCTTGCCCCCGGTGGTGCCGGTGCCGGGTTCGCGCCGCGAGACCCGGCGGCGATCGACGATCACGGTCACGTTGGGGTCCTCCGCGTAGTACCTGGTCAGCTCGTCGAACAGCTGGTCGGCCAGGGGTACGGGCACCACGCAGTAGATCATCGTGCCGATGCTATTCCCCGCCACCTGGGCAGCGCCATCGAACAGACGTCTACCGGCCACGTCCAGGGAGCCCGGCCGGCGGGAGCGCTGCTGCGGCGACGCCGTGTCAGGCGCTGAGCGACTAGGCCGACAGCGTCAGCCGGCCGCGCTGGTCGGCCAGGGCGTTGGCGCGCCGCTCCTCGGGCGAGAGCTCATCGAGCTCGTAGCCCTGGGTGGTCACGCGCACCGTGGGAACCTCGTCGGACAGGTCGAGCTCATAGCGGTACCAGCAGAGCTCCCAGGCCACGACGATGCCGACCAGTGAAGACTGCGGGCCCGAGGGCAGCACCGCGACCCCGGGTAGGCCCAGGGAACGGGAGATCCCGGCCACCGTGCGCGGGTGCTCGGAGCCGTTGAACAGCTCGATCGCCGTCGAGACGCGGTGCTCATGGCTGGTCGGAACCGCCCGGACGTGGCGCGGCTCACGCTGGCGCGCTGCCCCGTCGGCGCGGACCGGCGCCGGCACGGGGTTGGCGCGGACGGGGGCCGGGCGGGACGGCGGCTCCGGCTCCTCGTAGGCCTCGCCCACGTCGTAGCCGCGCTCCTCCACCGGGGGACGCGTCGGCGTCGGGCGCCGGGGGCGCAGCCGGCTCAGCAGCGACCGGCGCCGGTCGACGCGCTTCGAGGCGTCGCCGTATTCGGGCAGGTCGCCCTCCCGCACCCAGCCGCCGTGCAGCGCCCGCGACGTGCAGAGCTCGCAGACGGTGTGGCGCTCGGTGCCATTGACATAAGTCTCGGCCCGCTCACCGCGCAGCAGAGTCCGCCCGCAGACGTCGCAGCCGTCAACCGCCACCGACGTGCTGATTGCCCTGGTACTCACCTGTTTGAGGGTACTACGCCTTCACAACTTCTCGCTCCTGGCGTGCCTCCTGCACGACCTTGGCGGCGATATGGGCGGGCACTTCCTCATAGCGCAGGAACTCCATCGCGAATTCCCCCTGACCACCCGTGATGGCGCGCAGGTCAGGCGCGTAGGCCAGCATCTCCGCCATCGGCACCTCGGCCTTGATGTCGGTCATGCCGGCGCCCACCGGCTCCATCCCGAGAGGCCTGCCGCGACGGGCGTTGAGATCTCCGATCACGTCCCCCACGGCCTCCTCGGGAGCGTTCACGCTGACGGTCATGATCGGCTCGAGCAGCACCGCTCCGGCCTCCTCGAGGGCCTGCTTCATGGCCAGGCTGCCGGCCACCTTGAAGGCCATCTCTGAGGAGTCCACCGTGTGGTAGGAGCCGTCGTAGAGGCGCACCCGGACGTCCTTGACGGGGTAGCCCGCCACCGCCCCCTCCTGCATGGCTTCTTGCACGCCCTTCTCGACCGCCGGGATGAACCCGGACGGGATCACGCCGCCCTTGATCTCGTTCACGAACTCGAAGCCCCCGCCGGCCGGCAGCGGCTCGATCGCGATATGGCAGTCGCCGAACTGGCCGCGCCCGCCGGTCTGCTTCTTGTGGCGTCCGTGGGCCTTGGCCGACTTGCGGATCGTCTCCTGGTACGGCACCCGCGGCGGCTTCAGGGTGACCTCGGCACCGAACCGGGAGGCGAGCCGGTCGACGATCACCTCGACGTGGATCTGCGAGAGCCCGGCGACGATCTGCTCGCCGGTCTGGGGGTCGCGGTGCAGGTCGATCGTCGGGTCCTCCTCCTGGAGGCGGCGCAGAGCGGTGAACACCTTGTCCTCAT
>DASVYO010000067.1:0-12748 GCA_036392135.1 Solirubrobacteraceae bacterium | reverse complement strand
GATCGTGGTCGTCTTGCCCGCTCCGTTGGGGCCGAGATACCCGTACACCTCGCCCTCATGGACGGCGAGGTCGAGCGAATCCAGCGCCAGCGTGTCGCCGTAGCGCTTCGACAGGCGCGACGTGCGGATCGCGTTCATTGCCCATCGCCTGAGCGAGAGCCGAGTCGCTGTTCCAGTGCCATCCCCCCGGCAGGCTATCTCCGATGCTCCCGTGGACGCGAGCTCAGGTGACGACGACGTCACCAGTTCATGGCAGGCCAGCACACGCCGGGCCGCGCCCCCTAAGCTGTGACGATGAGCCTCGCCGGCCGGCTCCTCCGACTCCACGAGCAGCTCTACGAACGGAGCGACGGGCGCATCGGGCATCGTTTGATCGGTGTTCCGACGCTGCTGCTGCGTACCACCGGTCGCCGCACGGGTGCGACCCGGACCAACGGTCTCGTCTATGCGCGCGACGGTGAGGACTATCTTGTCGTCGCCTCGAATGGGGGCGCCGATCGCCCTCCGGGATGGCTTCACAACCTGCGAGCCAATCCTGACGTCGAGCTTCAGATCGGCCGGGAGCGCCGCCCAGGCACGGCCCGGATCGTTGAGCCGGCGGACCCCGACTTCGGCCGCCTGTGGAGGATCGTCAACGAGAACAACCACGATCGCTACAGCGCCTATCAGAAGCAGACGGCGCGCAGGATTCCGGTGGTCGTCATCGCGCCGAGCTGATCTTCACTCCTGTGCTCGACAGTCTTTGCACTCGCTTCATGTCTTGCCACGAAAGATTCGCGAGCATCCCGGTGGACCGCGACTAGGCGTTGGCTTCGCGTCGGCAGTGGTTCGGTACGTGGGTCTTTACGGAGTACAAAACCGGACAGGACCCGGATGAAGGCAAGTCAGTCTCGACCTAGCTTTGGGGCATGTCATCCGGAAGATCGACAGAGGCACGTGAGGTCAGCATCAATCCGCAGACCTGGCGCTGGAGTCATCCCCGGGTGCTGGTCGAGGACCCTGACGTGGAGGCCGGTCTTGCGATTGCCTCTGGCCTTCGCTTTGCCGGCTACGCGGTCGCCGTCTGCCCGGGGCCGCGGGGACACGGGCAATGTCCGCTGACCGGGCCCGCGGGTTGCGCCCCCGCGCACGACGCCGACCTTGTCGTGTGCAACCTGGGCTACGAGCGCGAGGTGGCCCGAGAGGTCTTGGGCGAACTGCGCACGCGCTATCCCAGCACGCCGCTGCTGGTCGTGGTGCCGCCGGAGGTGGACCCGGATCTGCGAGAGGTCCTGGACGGCTGCCATCAGCTACCAGCCGGAGCGACCCCCGAGCAGGTGGTGGCCGCCGTGCGGGGCATCTCCGAGCACACGGCCGACGACGGCGCTCCCAGTGCGTAGTCCCTTTCACAGCGAGCCGGAGGCCTTCCGCTTTCTCCTGGTGGTGATACTCGCCCTGGTGCCGATCGTGCTCGCGGCGGCGCTCGGCCCCACGTGGCTCGCCCTCGTCGTGCTCGTGGTCGTACTTGGCGGTGTCGCTGCGCGCGCGACGCAGCTGCGAATGCGCAGGCTCCGCAGTCCAGACCTGCTGGTGAAGATGGCGCCCCCGCACCTTGGGCCGGCGGCGGAGCGCCGTGTCCTGGTCGTCGCCAACGACACGCTCAGCGAGGAGGCGCTGCTCTGGGAAATCGAGAGACTGGGCTCAACGCCGCGGATCCACGTGCTGTTGCTCGTGCCGGCGGTGATCACCCCGGCCGCCCGCTTGACCGGCGCGATCGACAGCCGCTTGGATCAGGCGCGCCTTCGGATGCAGGCCGCGCTCGACCGTGCTGGGCACGACAACGTTGCGGGGAAGGTCACCGGGGAGGACCCGCTCGAAGCCATCGATGACACGTTCGCCACGTTCGTGCCGGATGAGGTCATCGTCGCCACTCGCTGGGAGCAAACGGCGGGCGGGCTCGAGCCGCGGCTTGCGGGGCTCGTACGCGAGCGCTTCGCAGTGCCGGTTCGTCATCTCGTCTTCGAGCCTGGCTCCGCTGGGCAGGAGCCCGACGCGGGTACTGAGGCGAGGTATCAGCGTGAGTTCGGTGCCGCAGCGGCCAGACGGTTCGGCCTCCGGGCGCTCGCTGGTGCCGGGATCCTGGCCGCGCTCGTCCTGTCCCTGGTCGCGTTGGCACGCACGACCCCGACAAACACCACGGCGCTGGCCGAGCAGGTGGCCGCGGCGCCGGCGACGGCCGCTCCGAGCGCGCAGGCCAGCGTCATTGGCTTGAAGGTCATCGCCTCAGGCAAGAAGGGACCCGACGGGAAGCTGCACGACGACTTCACCGTGACCGAGTTCCACGTCACGGTGGGTCAGCCGCTGACGCTGCGGATCGACAACACCGACACCGTCCCGCACTCGATCACGTCGCCGGAGGCTGGTGTGAGCATCGTCCTTGCGCCGGGTACGCACGATTACACACTGCTGGTCAAGCAGGCCGGCAAGTTCGAGTGGCACTGTGTCTTCCCCTGCGATCCGTGGTCGATGGCCCACGTTGGCTACATGCGCGGGTTCATCACCGCCACGGCGGCTTGAGCGCCCCGGGGCCCGTTGGCGAGCCGCAGACCTGGACTAGGGGCGAGCTTTCAGCTCGCTGATCCGGTCGAGGAGTTCGCATACGAGCGCGGCGCCCGCGTAGTTGAGTCCCAGATCCCGGCGGAGCCGCTCGGCTCGCGCCACCCGCGCGGCGCTGCTCGGGTCGAAGCGAGGGGTTTCGGCAGTGGCGGCCGGGTGTGGCTCGAACAGCCCGAACTCCAGGTAGCGCCGCACATGCACGATCTTGACCCCCGCCTGCCTGGCGACGACGGTCAGCTCGACCGCCTCCTCCGCGCCGCGGGCGCGATCAGCCGGCCCGGTATGCCTGTCTGCGTTCATCGTCACGCCTCCCGGGGGTCAGGGCTCGAGCTTTCGGCGAGCTGCTCGTAGAGCTCGCGCTCCCGGTCCGATAGCTCCTTCGGGACGACGATCTTGACGATCGCGTGGAGATCACCGCTACCGCCACCGCGTTTGGGGACTCCCCGTCCACGCAGCCGCAGCCGCCGGCCGCTGGAGGACCCCGCTGGGACCCGGACGCGGGCCGGCCCGGTGGGTGTCTCCAGCGCGACGGTCGCCCCGAGCGCCGCTTCGGACGGAGTGATCGGGAGATCGACATCAAGGTCGTCGTCGCCGCGGCGGTGAAAGCGGGGATGCGGCTTCAGCAGGACCCGCAGGAACAGGTCGCCGGCCGGACCCCCATCGTGACCCTCGCCCCCCTGTCCCGCCAGGCGGATCAGCTGACCGTCGCGAACGCCGGCGGGGAAGTTGACGTTGACCTCCCGGCCGTTCAGGGTCAAGCGCCGCCGGCCGCCGGCCAGCGCGTCCTCGAGCGACAGTTCTAGGAGCGCCTCATGGTCACGCCCGCGCAGGGGCCCCCCGGCTCGGGCGGCTCGCCTCCCGAACAGCGCCTCGAACAGGTCGTCGCCGAACTCCACACGACTGCCGTCGCCGAAGCCCTGGTGGGCCAGGAAGTCCTCAAAGCTCTCCTCAGGCGCCTCGCGCTCCGCTTCACGCCAGCGGGCGCCCAGGCGGTCGTACCGCGCCCGCTTATCGGAGTCAGACAGAACCTCGTAGGCCTCGCCAAGCTCCTTGAAGCGCTCCTCGGCGTCAACGTCGGCGTTCAGGTCCGGGTGGTACGTGCGCGCCAGCTTGCGGTAGGCGCGCCGGATTGTGTCGGCGTCCGCATCACGCGGAACGCCCAGTACCTCGTAGTAGTCCGTGTAGCTCAGCGGCATCGGCAATCAAATCCTCGCGGCGAGAACCCAGACGACCGAGTCGCGGCCGCCCGCGCCACGTCGGGGGAGGCGTCGGTGCTCGCCTGGGTCACGGAATAGCCCGCACCACTCACAATGGTGGATCGTACGGTGCGGGGTTGTCCCCACCGGACCCGAGCGCGGTGTTCGACCTGACAGGAGGCTGCCAATGGCAGGCATTCAAGAGGTATCGTGCGAGCCAGCCGGCGGGGCTCCGCCGTTCACCCGGGAGGTCTGATGGCGCCAATCATCTCCAGCATTGAGGTCGCGCGACCGGCGGACCAGGCCTTCGCGTACGTCATCGACCCGAGCACGATGTCAGAGTGGCAGACGGGTTGCGTGCGGGGGCACATGGACGGGGCCACGACCCACGTCGGGTCCAGGTGCACGACGGTCCGGAGGATCGGCGGCCGTGAGCGCGAGGTGATCACCGCGATCACCGAGTACGACCCTCCACGCCGGTGGGCCGACCGCGGCATCAGCGGGCCGATCAGAGCGATCGTCGGGGTCACGGTCCAGCCGCTCGCCGATGCCTCGCGCTCGCGGGTGACGATCGAGCTGGACTTCACCGGGCACGGGATCGGAAGGCTGCTCGTTCCCCTGGTCGTCCGTCGGCAGGCTGCCAACGAGATGCCGGGGAATATGGAGCGTCTCAAGCAACGACTTGAGGCCGGCCACTCGTCGCCGTAGCGAGAAGGGAGGGTCGGAGTCGTTCGGTGCTACGCAGCCCGCTACCTGCCGGTGCGCTCGCGGTGTTGGCACCCCGGCCAACAGCAGGGGCGGCGCTGGCCCTGCTCGAGCTCCTCCTGAGTGCGCCGAATGCGACGCTCTCGGGTGGTCGCCTGCTTGGCATCCTCGACCCAGCAGATGAACTCGTTGCGGGCCAAGGGCGTGATGTCGTTCCAGGCCTCGAGCGCGGTGGCGTTGGCCCTCAGCGCTCTGCGCAGGTCCGCGGGCAGTTCATGAACGACCCCACCGGGCACGCTGTCGCCGCTCATGGGCCGATGGTACTGAGCGGCGCCGGCGCGACCGGGCGGCGCCGGGCCACCCGATCGGTCGCTGGTCACTCAGGCGGTAAGGGGTCGGAGCCGGAGTTGCGCACCATTCTCCAGATGTGGCGGCGGGCGCCTTAGCTCATCATCGGCGCATGCCATATGAGGCCCGCGAACAGGTTTGGAGCTGACCAGATGAAGACCACGCCGATTCATCCATTCACCCGAGCGCAGCGGCGGGCCGCCCACGCCGTCGACAGCCGCAGGCCCGAGTCGAGCGCAGCCCTCGAGCCGCTCTGGGGCGCTGTGGTCATTCGGCTCGCGACCGCCGGCGACCGGCTCTCACTCGATTATCTCGCGCAGCTTGACTCCGCCGAGCTGCCCGTCGGGCCAATCCTCATCGGTGAGCTGCGCGGGCGCCCGGCGGTGGCCGCTTCCCTGAGCGACGGGAGGGCGATCGCCGACCCGTTCCTCCCCACGGGGGACCTTCTCGAGCTGGTCCGGCTACGCGCCCGGCAGCTCAGGGCAACCGGATCGGTCCCGACCGGTCCAGCATCGGATCCCGCCCGCGCATCTGCGCCACGCGTCGTGACGGCCCTGAGTGCTTGAGATTCTCTGACCCGCGGGATAGGCTTCCCGGCGCTCAGACACGGGGAGGTCAGGTGAGGGTGCGGAACTGGTGTGTGTCAGCGGTTGTGGCCGGCGTCGCGCTCATGCTCGGGTTGACTCCGGCCGTTGCCAACGCAAGCTCGCAGTCACTCTGCATCGGGCATCACCCACAGGACTTCGTCTGGTACACGTCCAGCTGCACGGGGCATGACGAGCCCGAGCTCGATCCCCTGTCCGACCGCGCCGGGTCGGCGCAGGATCTCACCTGGACCGTCGTGCTGCCCAGTAATGGCGGCGCACAGGTCGACTCGGTCGGGCCCACGTTCTGGATCGGCGGAACGGTCAGTGATCGGCACAGCCTGTTCGGCCAGGCGTTCCTCGAGCTCCAGTTCTACCCCAACAGCATCACCACCGGCTGCAGCTCGGGCGGGGGCTACAACGTCAGCTACGCCCCCGACGTGTACACGGCGTGCTCGCCGGTCTGGGAGGTCTCTCAAAACGGCAACTCCGAATCGGCCGCGTTCAACGCGATGCTCACCGACAGTCTGACGGGCGGTCCGCTCCAGATGCACGCCGGCGACACCATCACCGACCACCAGTACATAACGCCCGCGAACGATGGAATGCACATCACGGTCAGCGACCTAACGACGGGACACGCCGGGACCATCGTCCTGGACAGCAAGGTCGATGGGCCGCTGATGCCCGCGTTCAGCGTGCAGAAGCTCGGCAATGCCCTGGGCTGGGGGCTGGTCAACGACGCCCCCAACGCGCTGGTGTGGGAGATCGGCCACACCGGCGACTACACGACGCCGGCCGGCCAGTACTGCCTGCCCGGGTCGTCCACCAAGCCTCCGTGCTACTCCTACAACATCCCGACCTGGCTGCAGTTCACGCCCCTGCAGGTCAAGGGCGTCACGTTCGGTGACGGCAGCCGGGCCAAGGCGTGGTCGGCGGTCAGTGACTTCGGCGGAGAGGCCGAGGTCAACCAGTACTGCGGGGCGAGCAACTACGGGACGCCGTTCTGCTCCTATCCCTGGTACGCCTACAACGGCACCGATGCCGCCTTCACGTTCGGGGGCGACTACCCGGGGACCAGCAAGGACTACGGCCAGGGGCTGCAGTACGCCCAGACCGAGAACTGTGTGAGCCCCGCCGGGCCCTACCCGCAGTACTGCTCGACGATCCTGCGCTAGCCGCCGGATCACATGATCAGCACGATCTTGCCGTGAGTGTGACGGGCGGCGAGCTCGGTGAACGCCTCCCGGACCCGGTCGAGCGGATACGTGCGGGCGATGGGGATTTCGAGGCCGCCCGCGGCCACCAGGGCGACGAGTTCGGCGAGCAGCCCGGCGTTCGCGATGGCGTGGGTTCCCTCCCCCCGCACGCCGAGCTCCTGAACCTTGGCGTAGTCGGCGATCGTGTTGATCCGCTCGGGCGCGACGCCGAGGCCGATGGCCAGATCCACGTAGCCAGAGCCGAACGTGTCGATGAACGCGTCAACCGTGCCGTCGGCGGCCGCGCGGATCCGCTCCTCCTGGCCCTCTCCATAGGCGACCGGGACGACGTCATGGTCGCGTAGCCATTGGTGGTTGCGGGTCCCGGCGAGCCCGATCACCCGCGCTCCGGTGCGGCGGGCCAGCTGCACGGCGATCGAGCCCACGCCACCTGCGGCGCCCGAGACGACGACGGTCTCGCCGGGTCGGGGAGCGACCGCCCGAACCGAGGCCAGCGCGGCCATCGAGACCACGAACATCGATCCGGCAACCTCCCAGGAGACCGATCCCGGCTTGGCCGTCAGCTGCCCCTGGGGCACCGCCACCAGCTCCGCCTGGCTGGCGCGCTCCTCGGTCCAGCCCACCACCTCATCGCCGAGGGCCACGGTGGTCACCTCGTCCCCGATCTCCCTGACCACGCCGGCGAAGTCGGTGCCCTGGCCGGACGGAAACGTCGCCGGCCACCGGTCATGCAGACGGCCCTCGCGAATCGCTATCTCTCCCGGGTTGATCCCCGCGGTCCTGACCCCGACCACGACCCGGCCGGCTTCGGCCACCGGATCCTCAACGTCGCGGACGTCCAATACCTCCACACCGCCGTAATGGTCAAACCTGACAGCTCTCACGTTCATCTCCGATCGGGTTCACGTTTGGATTACCGCACGATGCGCTTGCCTCACTAGAGCCGGCCCCTGGGAGGATGGCAGTCATACCGTTCCGGCTGCCCGGCCGGGACAGAAGCCCATGAGCCTTGACAGAGAACGACTGAGATTTCATACTTGGTCCTGCAATAGGTGTGATCGCAGCGAAGGGAGGTTGTGATGGCATTGCTCCGTTGGGAGCCGATCGGGGAGCTCAGCACCATCCAAAACGAGATGAACCGGCTCTTCAACACGTTCTTCGACATGCCGGAGGGGGATCGCCCGCCGGGCGGCCAGAGGCGCTGGATTCCGGCCATGGACCTGATGGAGACCCAGGACGAGTTCGTGCTGCGCGCCGATCTGCCCGGCCTCAGCGAGGGCGACGTGGACATCACCCTGCAGGACAGCGTGCTGACGATCTCGGGCCAGCGCGAGGCCCGCCACGAGGCGAAGGCGGAGGGCTACTACCGCGTCGAGCGCGGGTCGGGCAGCTTCTCCCGCTCGCTGACGCTGCCCGAGGGCGTCAACGGCGAGCAGATTCACGCTGACTTCGATCGCGGAGTCCTGGAAGTCCACATCCCCAAGCCCGAGGAACGGAAGCCCCGCAAGGTGTCAATCGGCGTCGGCAGCCGTCCGCGCACGATCGAGGCCGACAGCGGCCCGACCGGCCAGAGCGCGAACAGCGGCGAGCCGGCCGCCGTCAGCTGAGACCGAGACTGACCGCCGGCCGGAACGGCCGGCGGCCTGTCGTCCGGCGGCATCCATCACCTTCCGCCGGCGTGCGACCGCCCGAGGCAGGTCCGCTTGGGCGGTCGTGTCGTCTGGGGCCGCTCCGGGCGGATGCCGCGGATCGCTCAGCGGCTACTCAGCCCGGCCCGCGGTCGTGACGATCGCGTCGATGATCTGCGGCCACACATCCCGGGGCAGGTCGTGACCCATGTCCGGAATCGTGAGCAGCTCGGCGCCGGGGATCGCTCGGGCGGTCGCCCGGCCTCCGGAGACGTCCACCAGGGGGTCGGCCTCCCCGTGGATGATGGTGGCCGGCACTCGCAGCTCACCCAGCGCCGAGGTGCGGTCCGGCGCCGTCAGGATCGCCGCCAGCTGGCGGGCGCTGCCGGCCGGATGAATCCCGCGGTCAAACAGGCGCCCGGCTCGCTCGCGCTTGTGCCTTTCGTCGAAGGCGAACACCTGGGAGCCGATCATCCGATAGGTCTCAAGGTGATCGGCGATGTAGCCGTCACGGTCGGTGCGAGCCCGGTGCAGCATCCGCAACGCGATCCTCGGCTGGGGGCGACCCACGCGCCGGGCGCCCGTCGTGGACATGATCGAGACCAGCGAGCGAACGCGCTCGGGGTGGTTGATGGCCACCAGCTGGGCGATCATCCCGCCCATGGAGACGCCGACGACGTGGGCGGCTCCGACGCCGAGCTGGTCAAGCAGGCCGACCGCGTCGGCCGCCATGTCATCGAGCGAGTAGGCGGCGCCTCGGTGGTCTCGGGTCATCAGCTGCCACCGCTTGGGGACGGGCGCGTCGCGCAGGATCGTCGAACGTCCGACATCGCGGTTGTCGAAGCGGATCACGAAGAATCCGCGGGCGGCCAGCCGTTCGCAGAACTCCTCATCCCACAGCAGCATCTGCGAGTTCAGCCCCATGATCAGGAGGAGCGGGGGCCCGTCCGGGACGCCGAAGGTCTCGTAACAGAGCTTCACGGCGCCCACATGCGCCGTCTGCTCGCCCGAGGCGGTGATGGGGTGATCAGAGGTGCTCAGGGCTCAGGGCTCAGGTGAGGTCGGGGTACAGCGGCACGGCGCCTACCGGAAGGCCGGGGGGGTCAGCGCTGTTTCACGGCGGCGGTGAGGGCGCTGATCGTAGCGGCGCAGTCAGGTGCCGGGGCGACGCCGCTTCGTCGGGGGGTTGCGCTCATGGTTGCGCGTCGCGCCAGGGGGCGGCTCCGCCCACGAGTGACGCCAACCTTCGCGGCATGGTCACCCGCGCGGGCGAGGGATCGGCTGCGGCCCGGACGCGGATGCGGTTGAGGTCAAGCGAGGAGCGCGTCCCCACCACGATCGTGTTGCCAACCCGGGCGCCGAGCGCCCAGGTGCCGGGGTACACGGCGGCGAGACCGGCGGCGACGCCGCGGACGACATGGGCCGAGCGGTTGTCGACCACGTTGATCAGCGCCAGAGGGGACACGCGGGCCACATCTCCCAGCGCCTCGACCGTGACGAGATGACGGGGAATCCGGGCGCCCTCGAAGGCATCGATGACGACGGCGTCCCACCCGGCGTCCGGCTGCGCCGCGACATGCTCGCGCCCGTCCGCGAGCCTCACCCTCAGCGCCGGCGCATGGCGTAGCCCCAGATGCTCCCGCGCGATCGCCAGCACGTCGGCACTCAGCTCCGACACCTCCTGGCGGGCGTTTGCATCCTCGGCGGCCAGGGCTCGGGGCAGCGCGCAGGCGCCGCCGCCCACGTGCAGCACACGGTGAGCGCGAGCGACGCGGAGAATGATTCGCATCCAGCGGAGATAGTCGAACTCGAGGTGGGTCGGGTCGGCCAGGTCGACGTAGGAGGCTTCCATGTCTCCCTGGCGCAGGAGGCGTCCGGAGGGGCGCCGCGGGTCGCGCTCGACGATCAGCTGACCGGCCTGGGCGACGAGGTTCGGTCTCGCGCGCGCTCGCACCATCCCGACAGGCTGGCACGCCAGAGCCGGAATCGGGGGTCCGCTGAGGGGCTCGGCAACCCGGACCGAGACCCGCAGTCAGTCGAGAAGGGTGAGGAGCAGCTCGACCGGATCGCCGGTAACTGACGCGCAGCGATCGGAGACCGGAGGGGTTCAGCGTGACCGAGCTGGAACACGACCGGATGCGGCGCACGCTGCCGCTCGTCAGCCCGTTGATCACTCGGGTCCGCCGACAGCCCGGATGCCGATGGTGCGGCGGCCGGCGCTGAGGTGTAGGTTCGTGGGGGGATGAGCTCAGATCTTTCCCTGGGTGAAGCGGCGGCGGCGTTGGGCGTCAGCGTCGACACGCTTCGCCGCTGGGACCGCAAGGGGCAGCTGAAGACCACCCGGGACGGCCGTAACCGCCGCCTCGTGCCCGCGTCCGAGGTGCGCCGGTTGAGCGCACGCCCGCAGCGGCACCGGACCGGCACCGAGCGTTCGGCCCGCAATCGCTTCACGGGTACCGTGCGCTCGGTGGAAGCCGACGGGGTGATGGCCCTGGTCGAGCTCGAGGCGGGCCCCTTCCTGGTCACCGCCGCCATCACGCGCGACGCGGTTGAGGAGCTCGGGCTGGCGCCCGGTGTGCCCGCCACCGCCGTGGTCAAGGCGACCTCGGTGATGATCGAGCGCACGACAGCGCCCCCGGCAGCCTGAGTCGGCCCGCAGCGAGGCCGCCCGATCGGGTCAGGGCCGATGCCACCGGCACCTAGAATGACAGGCCCGCCCCCATGGTCTAGCGGTTAGGACGCCTGCCTTTCACGCAGGAGATCGCGGGTTCGAGTCCCGCTGGGGGTACCAATTTGAGCCTTGCGGAAACCAAGACCGCCCGCGGGCGGTCTTGGTGGTTCGTGGCCCGCGCCGGCGCCGAGCCCGACAGGACCCCGTGGGGTGGGCCACGCCGGATCGTTCGACGGCGGTTAGCCGGCCTCGCCGGCGGGGGCGTTGCAGCGCCCGGCGCCCCGATCGACGAACTGCGGGTTCCCGGGAACCGGCTCGGGATAGAAGCGCCACTGGTAGGAGTGGGGGTGCAGCGTGAACAGGGTGACGCCGAACGCGGTGTCGTTGTAGACCTGGCTGTTGGGGGCGGTGGCGGTGGCGTTGCCGAACAGGCTCTTGCCCCCGGTCCCGAGGACGAACTCGCGGACGCCGTGAATCGGGTCCGCGATCCCGGCGTCGGTCTGGGGCGCGAAGCGCTCGTAGCCGTGGTCGTGGCCGTTCAGCACCAGGGTCGCGCGGGCGGCGTACAGGTCCTTCCAGAACGAGACCGTGGCCCGGTCGTTGGGGCCGGGGCCGTTCGGGCCGGAGGTGAAGTACGGGTGGTGCCACTGGGCGATGATGCACATGCCGCGATGCGTGGCCAGGTCGTGCCGGAGCCAGAGCTCCTGGGGGGAGCCCGAGGCGCAGGGGACCGGAGCCGTGATCAGCGGACTGTCGCTCGTGCAGTTGGAGTTGAGCGTGATCAGGTGCCAGTGGCGCGTCAGGTTGACCGAGTAGTAGCCCTGGCCGCGAACGCCGGCCGGGCCGTCGTTCTGGAACAGGCCGTCGAAGTAGTCGAAGTAGCCCTGGCCGTTCGGCGAGTCGTACCACTCGTGGTTGCCAGGCGCCGGGTAGATGATGTTCTTGAACGCGCCCCAGGTCGGGTCGAACGAGCCCAGGAACTCGTTCAGGCGGCCGTACTGGTACTGGATGTCACCGGGGATCGCCACTCCGTCGGGGTGCAGCGCCTCGACCTGCTGGGCGGTCTGGGCCTGCTGGCAGTTGTCGGGGCCACCCGCCTCCCCGGTCGGCGGGGCGCCGGTCTCGCCTGGCGTGCAGGCGATATCGCCCGCCGCGACCAGCCTGTAGCCGGAGGCACCGTGGTCGTCCGCGCGGCCGTCCCTGGCCGTGGCCGCCCGCGCCGCGGCCGGGGCGATCGCCAGGGCCGCCACCGCCAATGCCACCGAGAACCTCGTGTGCATCCCCACCTCCGAAGCGCAGTTGATAGCCAGGGGCAACGTATGACGGCCCCGCGGACGGGGTGTGTTCAGCCCGTGTTCCCGGCGTGACCATCTCGGCGGCAGATTTCCTGTTGACATCCTTCCGCCGCAGCGCTAGGTTGCGCCCTGCAAACGATTGCAGAGCGGAAGCCGCCGTGGTCACGAGCGGAGAGAGAGCGGAGGGTTTTGGAGAGATGAGCGTCCTTCGGAAGTGTCTGTCAGCTGGGCTCGCGCTCGGCGCTGTGACCCTGGTTGCCGCCTGCGGCAGCTCGTCGAACAGCGGCGGTGGCGGGAGCTCCGGAGGTTCGGGCCCGATCACGATCGGCACCTCGCTGTCGCTGTCGGGAGACTTCTCGGCCGACGGCCAGGCCTTCGAGCGCGGCTACCAGCTGTGGGTGGCCGACCAGAACAAGGCCGGCGGCCTGCTCGGCCGCAAGGTCAAGCTCGACGTCCTGTCTGACGCATCGAGTCCGGCTCAGGTGGTCAGCAACTACCAGAAGCTG
>DASVYO010000066.1:0-10048 GCA_036392135.1 Solirubrobacteraceae bacterium | reverse complement strand
CTCACGGTCCCCGAGGGCGGCGACGGGCCCCTCTACCAGATCACCTAGGCGCAGGCGGTGGCTCGGCGGTCAGTCGTCCGCTGACGGTGCCACGACGTTGCCGATCCCGCGCCGCACCTGCGTGCCCCAGCCCTGCTTCCGGCGGGCCAGGTCGACGAGGGCGAGCATCCGCCACAGGTCGTTGAGCTGGCGGTAGCCGACGTTCTCCACGACCGCGTAGACGAGCATCCGCAGAACCTCGCGTCCAGAGGTGTGGCGCTGGAAGTTGAACTCCTCCAGGGCGAGCGCCGCGGTGGTGAGCGCGATCCCGAGCAGGAACGCGATGACCAGGAAGGCGACCAGGAACACGACCGACAGCTCGCCGAGGATGAAGGCGACGATCGTCAGCGGCGGTCCCAGGACCTCGACGATCGGACCCAGGAACTCGAACACCAGGAAATACGGGAGGGCCAGCAGGCCGAACGAGCCGTAGCGGGGGTTGCCGATCGCCCGGCGGTGGCGCCACAGCGTCTGGCCCAGGCCGCGGTGCCAGCGCCGCCGCTGGCGGGAGAGCGAGTGCAGGTCCTCCGGGGCCTCCGTCCAGCACACCGGATCGGGCACGAAGGCGATCCGATAGGGGATCGCCCGCTCGCGGAAGTGGCGGTGCATGCGCACGACCAGCTCCATGTCCTCGCCGACAGTGTCGGTCCAGAAGCCGCCCACCTCCTCAATCGCGTCGCGGCGAAAGAGGCCGAAGGCTCCAGAGATGATGAGCAGCGCGTTGAGACTCGTCCATCCGACCCGACCGATCAGGAAGGCCCGGAAGTACTCGATCACCTGGGCGACGGCGAGGCGGCTCGTTGGCAGCCGCACCTCGGTGACGCGGCCATGATCGATCGTGCAGCCGTTGGCGATGCGGACGATGCCCCCGGTCGCCACGACCCGGTCAGGATCGTCGAGGATCGGAGCGGCCACCTCGAGCAGCGCGTCGGGCTCGATCAGGGCATCGGCGTCGATCACGCACACGTAGGGATGCGAGGCGCCGTTGATCCCGGCGTTCATCGCGTCCGCCTTGCCGCCGTTGAGCTTCTCGAGCACCCACAGGTTGCGGTGCCGACGGGAGACGTAGCTGGCCTGCACCGGTTGGGTGACGATCGACGAGCGCAGCGCGCGCTGGGCCGGCACGATCTCGAAGGCGGCGCGCAGACGGTCCATCGTTCCGTCCGTTGAGCCGTCCGAGACGACGATGATCTCGTAGACGGGGTAGCGGAGCGCGAGCAGCGAGCGCACGCTCTCGACGATCCCGGCCTCCTCGTTGTAGGCCGGCAGGATGACGCTGATCCCGGGCGTGAACGGAGATTCGAACGCCTCTTGAAGGGCGGCGTAGGAGTGACGGCGCAGGTGCTTGGTGAGCGAGCGCGCGGCGATCACCGTGAAGGCGCCGTAGATGCCGTTCAGAATCGCGAAGTAGGCCAGCGTGATGACGGCCGTGACGACGAACAGGATGTGCAGCCCGCTCATCCCAGCCGTCTCACGTCGACCGCCTCCCGGAGATGGACTGCCTCCGGGGCCTGGGCCGCTCGGGCGGCCCCCTCGAGGTCGACCGCCGCCGCTGCGTACGCGGCCGCCCGGGAGACCTCGAAGCCGTCCGCCATGGTCATCTGCACGAGCGGATCGAGGATCGGCTCGCGCAGGCGCCCCAGCGCCTCGGCCGCCGCCGCTCGCACATCGGGGATGCGATCGTCCAGCGCGGCGACCAACACCGGAACGTCGCGCGGGCCGCCGAGCCGGGCCAGGGACCGAGCGGCGGTCGCGCGGACCGGCGCCGCGGTGTCGCGCATGCGGGCCTGGATCAGGTCGGCATCACCGGGATCGCCGATCAGGCCGAGCATCCGCACTGCGCCCGCGCGGTGGACGGGATTCTCGCTCTCCAGCGCCGCGCGCAGGCGCGGCAGGGCGTCGCGGCCGATCTGCAGCAGGGCCCAGCCGGCCAGCGCCGTGGGAACGGTGCGCGCCGCGACGGCGCTCAGCAGAGGTTGCACGGCTTCGGCGCAGCGCAGCTTGCCCAGGCTGCGGGCGGCTGACGTGCGCACCTCGCGATCGGGGTCCTCAAGCGCCCCGATCAGACCGGAACTCGCCGTTGGCGATCCGATGTCTCCGAGCCGGTAGGCCGCTCCCGCCCGACGCCACGCGGCGCGGTCGGATGCCAGCGCGGTCAGCTCCCGGTCCACGGTGCCGTGGCCCTCGAAGTAGGCGGCGATACGGGCTGCGGCCGGGCCCCGCAACAGCCGCCCGTAGGCGCCGAGGACGTCGGCCAGCACCTCCTGCTGTGCCTCGGTCAAATCGCCCGGCAGGTCCTGGCCGCCGTCGAGGAAGGCGAGTGCGGTCGGCTTGAGCTGCTGCTCCAGGCGTGTGCGGCGGCGGGCCCTCCGGGCGATCCGCACCCGCCGGTAGACGAGCACGGCCACGAGCATCGCGTTCAGCGTCCCGAGGACGAGCACGGCGATCGCGAAGATGGCCATCAGCGCCGTCCGAGCACCGCGCGCACCCGGGCCAGGAGCTCATCCGGGTTGAACGGCTTGCGCAGATAGTCGTCCGCGCCGGCCTCGAAGCCCTGAGAAACATCGGCCTCCTGGGCCCGGGCGGTGAGGAGAATCACGGGGACCCGCTGCGTGGACGGCTCGGCGCGCAGGCGGCGGGTGAGCTCGTAACCGTCGAGCTTGGGCATCATCACGTCGAGGACGGCGAGATCGGGAGGGTCTTCGAGGGCCAGGCGCAGCGCCTGCTCGCCGTCCTGGGCCTCGATCACCTCGTAGCCTGAGCGGCTGAGGCGGTAGGCGACCAGTTCCCGGACGTCGACCTCATCGTCGGCGACGACGATCCGCGGGGGGCTTGCGTCGGTGTTCACAGCGGCATCTCCTCTCGCACGGCGAGCGGTAGTTCCACGACAAATGACGTTCCCGGCCCGTCGTGGTCGGCCAGCCGGATATCGCCGCCGTGGCTCTCGGCGATCGCCTTGCTGATGGCCAGTCCCAACCCGGTGCCGGCGATCGCATGCTCGGTGGCCGACGAGGCGCGGAAGAAGCGCTCGAACAGGCGCCCTCGATCGGCGGCGGGAATCCCGATGCCCGTATCGGTGACCGTGACGGTGCCCGCGCTGTCCCGAGTCTGCACCACGACTGAGACGTTGCCCCGCGCCGGGGTGAACTTGACCGCGTTGGAAAGCAGGTTGCCCAGCAACTGCATGAGACGTGCCCGATCCCCCCGCACGACGACCGGGCCATCGGGCCGGATATCGACGTCCACATCGATGTCCTTGGCGGCCGCGGTCGCGCTGACGAGCTCGGCCGCCTCCCGCGCGAGCTCGGCGATGTCGACGTCGTCGAGCTCCAGGGTCAGGCGGCCGGCCTCGATCTGCCCGGCCAGGAGCAGGTCGCCGACGAGACCGATCAGCCGGTCGCTGTTGCGCTTGACCGTGCGCAGGAAGCGCTGCTGGTCGGCGTTGAGCGTCCCGGGCTCCTCGCTGAGCAACACGTGCAGCCACCCATCGATCGCCGTCAGCGGAGTGCGGAGCTCATGGGACACCGTGGCCACAAACTCCTGACGCATCTGCTCGGTCCGCGCCTCGCCGCGCTTGCGCTCGATGAACTGGGCGGTCTGACCGGCGATCGAGGCCAGTGTCTCGGTCAGCCCCGCCTCCATCACCGAACGCGCGCTGAAGAACTCGGAAACGCCGATCAGGGTGCCGTCGAGGCCCAGGATCGGCACCGCGACCGCGCTCCGCAGCGGCGCGGTGGTCGGGCCCGTGCGGGTCGTGGTCTCGATCTCCGTGCCGATGACCGGCTCCCGGCGCACCATCGCCGCACCGGCCGGGAACTGTGATGGCGTCACCGTCTCCGCGGCGAGCCGGCGAGCGTCCTGCTCGGTACCGGCGGTGGCGTACATGGCAAAGCAGTTCAGCTCGGAGGCCTGGGGGTCGGCCTCCCAGGCGAAGCCAAACGACCAGCCCATGCCCTCGCACACTGCGGCCAGCACGGCGGGTAGGGCCTCGACGGTCGAGTCGGCCTCGGCCAGGACGCGGGTCACCGCGTGCTGGACATCACGCTGGCGCTCGGCGACCTTGCGTTCGCTGATGTCGGTGAAGGTGACCACCGAACCCGTCACGCTCGCGCCGTCGAACAGCGGGTAGGCCGAGTATTCGACCGGGAATGAGCTCCCGTCCTTGCGCCAGAAAACCTCGTCCTCGATGCGGCAACCCTGCCCGCTCTCGATCGAGCCCAGCACGGGGCAGGCGTGGATCGGGTAGGGCTCGCCGTTGGGTCGCGTGTGGTGCAGGAGCTCGTGGGCGTTGCGTCCGAGCATCTCCTCGAGCGTGTAGCCGGTCTGCTCGAGGGCGGCACGATTGACCAGCGTCACGACACCGTGGCGGTCGGTTCCGTAGATGCCCTCATCGGTCGAGGACAGCAGCGTCTCGAGCTCATGGGCCACGGTCTCCAGGCGGCGCACGGCCAGCGCCTCGACGACGGCGACCGAGGTCCGCTTGGCCAGACCGCTGATGACGGCCAGATCGTCGGGGGAGAAGGACTTGTCCTGAATCCGCCCCAGGCTGACGACGCCCACGGTCCGCTCGCCATGAAGCAGCGGAACATGCAGCTCGTGCAGCGCGTCGCGGGTCCCGGCCAGGGTGGCCAGGCCAAGGCTCGTCTCGGGGCAGGAGACCGTCACGGGCCGTCGCTCGCTGATCGCGCGCCCGGCCAGCCCCTCACCGGAGCGCAGTACGGGGGCGGTCTCGGAACCGGGCAGGCCTCGGGCGGCGGCCAGGACGTAACCGTCGTCGTTCAGGTCGAGCACATACATGGCTCCGAGCTCGGCCCGGGCGAAGTCGCCGATCTCGCGCAGGCCCACCCGGCTCGTCTCGTCGACTCCGGAGACGGCGGCCAGCTCGTCCCCGAAGCGCTGCAGCAGCTCGCTGTGGGCCTTCTCCTCCTCAACGGCCTCGAGCGCCGTCTCGATCTCCACCTGCTGGGCTTCGAGCTCGTCCTTCTGGCTCTCGAGCTCATCGTGGTGCCGCTCGAGCCGGCTGACCATCGTGTTGAAGCCCGCGGTCAGCTCACCAACCTCCGATACGCCGCCCTCGGCCACGCGGACCGAGAGCTCCCCGGCGGCCACCCGGCTCACAGCGTCGGCGAGGCGGTGGACCGGGGCCACGACGAAGCGGCGCAGACCGATGGCCAGCCCGAGCACGAGCAGTCCGCAGATGGCCATTCCGGCCAGTGACAGGTTGAGCGCCAGGCTGCCGAGATGATCGGCGTGCCGGGTGCGGGCCGCCCCGAGGCGCGATTGCGCGGCGGTGAAGGCGGCGAACTGGTTGCGAATGGCGTCGACGAGGTTCTTGCCCTGTCCGGATGCCTCGCGGCGCCGGGCGGCGGGCAGGTTGTGAGCCGCCAGGCCAATGAGGTGGCTCGACCAGTGAGTGACGTAGCCATCGATGCTCCGCTTCAGCTGCTCGGCACGAGCGGCCTGGTCCGGATTGCCCGCACTGAGGCTGGTGAGCTGCCCGGCCAGCCGGGGATAGGACGCGATCGCGCTGTCGTACGGGGCCAGGAAGCGCGTCTGGCCGGCGAGGAGATATCCCCGCAGTCCGGTTTCGAGGTCGATCGTCGACTTCTCGAGCTGATTGGCGGCGGCCAGCACGTTGGCCGAGCTTGAGGCCACGCGCTCGGAGTTCTGCAGCTGGTTGACGGCGATGCCCATGACCAGGAATCCACCGACGACGATGGCCAGCAGGGCCGCGCTGGCCAGCACGAAGCGCGGAGTCAGTCCCCGCATCACCCGCGACCCTTGCGGAACGTGTGCCGGGAGATGCGTTCCAGCCCGTACTGACCTGGCCGGATGAGCGTCTCGGAGCGGCCGAGCATGAGGTAGCCGCCGGGCCGCAGTCCGCTGACCAGCTTGCGGCGCAGCTCGCGCTGGGCGTCACGCCCGAGGTAGATCGCAACGTTGCGGCACAGGATGAGGTGAAACCGGGTGGCCGGTGGCGGGTCGAGGACGAGGTCGTGCTGCGCGTAGCGCACCACTGTGCGCAGATCGACGCTGAGCTCCCCGGCCTGCTCCGCGGCCGCCTCCAGGGCCTCGGTGCGGACGTCGGTGCCGAGCAGCTGGGCCCGCCCCAGCGCGTGGGCTCGATCGAGCAGCGCGGCCACGCTGTGCAGCTCGTCCCCGTGAGCGCAGCCCGCCGACCAGATGCGGATCTGGCCCGGGCGGGCCAGCAGGCGCGGAAGCACCGTGCGTTCGAGGAGGTCGAACTCCTCGCGGTCGCGGAACATGCCCGTCACCGGGACGAGCACCGACCCGCGAAAGGCGCTGCGCACCCGTGGGTCCTCGCGGATCCGGTCGGTCAGATCGGCGATGCAGCCGCTCCCGGTGCGGACAAGCGCTCGCTCGATGCAGCGCCGGACATGGGCAGCGCGGTAGGACGCGAGGGGAATCCCACACTCGCGCTCGAGCTCGGTCAGGGTGGGCTCGGCCAGGGCAGACATGAGAGCGGCGGCCAGCAAACGCGCACGCTCCGCACGGCGACGATCGGGCCTCCCCGAACATCATCGGAGGCCCCGGCACAGAAGTTGACGATGGAGCCGGAAAAGAACAGGTTTATCGCGGGTACGCTGCGAATTTCGCCACCGGCACGGGACCTCCCTACGCGGCACCGGCCCGTCCCGACGGCAACTTTCCCGGGCCGGCCCTGTTAATGGGCTGTGATCAAGCGACTGGCTGCTGCCCTAATGGCTCTCGGCGTGGGAGCGCTGCTGCTCCCGGTCGCCGGGCTGGGCACCGAAGTCCCGCGGGCTGACCTGCGCGACTTCAGCTGCCAGAGGGCGATGGATCCGGCCAACCGCAGTATCGCCGCAGACGTCGTGATGCGGCCGGTGAGCTTGACCCAGCACATGGCGGTCAGGGTTGACCTGTTGGTGTCCCGCGGCCCGGGAGCCGCTGTCAAGTCCCTGCGGGCCGGCGATCTCGGGCAATGGATCCATCCCGAGAACCCGACCCTCGGGCAGTTGCCGGGTGACGTATGGACCCTGCAGAAGTCGGTTCTCGCGCTGCGGGCGCCGGCCACCTACCGCCTCCGCGTGCGCTTCCGGTGGGAGGGCGCCAACCAGGCCATCCTCGCGACGGCGACGCGCTACAGCCCGCGCTGCGTCGAGCCGGAGCTGCGGCCGGATCTCGCGGTTCGCTCGATCACGGTCGCGTCGGCGCCCGGCCATTCGGACACCCTGTACACGGCCCGGATCGTGAACGCGGGAAACAGCGCCGCGGGACCGTTCGACGTGCTGTTCGCCCCGCGCGACGGATCGGCCGGCGCCACGCAAACCGTGTCATCTCTGGGCGCCCATTCGTGGCTCACCGCGACGTTCACGGGCTCGGCCTGCAACGCCTCGGCCCCGCCGACGATCACCGCGGACCCGGCCGGTCAGGTCGACGACCTCAATCGCGCCAACAACGCGCTGACGGCCACCTGCCCGTCCTGACCGGTCCGGTTTCGGTCCGTTGCGGTCCGGTTCCGGCCGCCGGCAGTGCACCCGCCAGCAGCTATCCTTGACGGGACCATGAAGACCGAAATTCATCCCAATTACGTCGAGGCCCACGTGCGCTGCACGTGCGGCAACGAGTTCACCACCCGCTCCACACAGCCGGAGATCCACGTCGAGATCTGCTCCGCCTGTCACCCGTTCTACACCGGGCGCCAGAAGCTAGTCGACACCGGCGGCCGGGTGGAGCGCTTCCAGCGCCGCGTGGCCAAGGGGCGCCGGTCGGCCCGCACCACCGCGGCGTAGCACCCCGCCGACAGAGCTGATGCGCACGGGCGGCGATCAACCACTGACCGCCGTCCGCGACGCACCCGTGGGTGGCCAGGCCGTCCTGGAGGGCGTGATGATGCGCGGCGTGCGCAACTGGGCGGTGGCCGTGCGCGAGCCGCTGCCCGAGGCCGACACCAGCGCCGACGCCGGCGCGGCCCGTCCGGCCGGGGCCGGTGGGGCCGGGGTCGATCCGGTGCTCGGCAACATCGCCGTGCGCTCGTTTCCGCTGGGGCCGCCCGGGCGCCGGCGCCGCCTGCTGCGCCTGCCGGTCATCCGGGGCGTGGCCGCACTGGTCGAGTCGCTCGGAATCGGTATGCGCGCCCTGAGCATCTCCGCCAGCGCCCAGCTGCCCGGGGAGGATGAGGAGATCTCCGGCGGGGCCTGGGTCGGGACGGTGCTCGTGTCCGTCGTGTTCGCGGTCGGGCTGTTCTTTGTCGTGCCGGTTGGACTCACGAGCCTGATCAAGGACCAGCTCGGCTCCTCGGTCGTGTTCTGGCTCGTCGAGGGCGTCCTGCGCACCTCGATCTTCCTCGGCTACCTGCTGCTGCTCTCCCGCGTGCCCGATCTGCGGCGCGTCTTCCAGTACCACGGGGCCGAGCACAAGGTCATCTCGGCCTACGAGGCCGAGGATGAGCTGACGCCCGAGCGCGCCGCGCTGTATTCGCGGCTGCACCCCCGGTGCGGGACGAGCTTCCTGCTGATCGTGATGATCATGGCCATCTTCGTGTTCGCGCCCGTCGGGCTGCCGGCCTGGTGGATCCTGGTGCTCACCCGGATCCTGGGCGTGCCGCTGATCGCCGGTCTGTCCTTCGAGGTCATCAAATGGGCGGGGCGCAACCGCGCCCGGCGCTGGGTGCAGTGGATCATGTACCCGGGCCTGCAGCTCCAGCGGCTCACCACGCGCGAGCCCGACCTCGATCAGCTCGCGGTCTCGATCGCCGCTCTGGAGGCCGTGCTCGCGCTCGAGACACCGGGCGAGAACACGGCTGAGGATCTGCTCGGCGTCGAGGTCGTGGCGTAACGCCCGCTTTCTCTTTTGGTCCTCCCTACTGACGGGTAGTGCTTCAGAGATGTCAGTCGTCCAAAGGAGAAGACATGTCTGATGACAGTGGAACATTCGACAAGGGCAAGGGGCGGATCAAGGAGGCGGCCGGTGATCTGACCGGCGATCAGAGCCTCAAGAACGAGGGCAAGGTCGACCGGGCCAGCGGCTCGGTCAAGGACGCCGTCGGTGACGCGGCCGACAAGGTCAAGGACGTCGTCAACCCCGACAAGTAGGCCCTTCGCGGTGTGGGAGCCCGTCTCCGGCGGGGGGCGGGCTCCTACACTCGCGACATGATCGACGATCTGGTCACGCAGCTGGAGAACCGCTTCGGCGAGCTTGAGCGGGAGCTGTCCGACCCCGTGGTGATCGGAGATCGCGAGCGCTTCGAGGCGGCGAGCCGGGCCTATCGCGAGCTCGAGCCGGCGGCCAAGCTGGGCGCCGAGTACCGCCGCACCGCCGATGATCTCGAGGGGGCCCGGGAGCTCCTGGCGGAGGATGGCGAGGATCCGGAGCTGCGCGCCCTGCTCGAGTCCTCACGCGAGCGTCTGGCCGCGCTCGAGGAGGAGATCCGCCTGGCCATGGTCGAGCGCGACCCCAACGACGACAAGAACGTGATCGTCGAGATCCGCCCCGGCGCCGGCGGCGACGAGGCCGGGCTGTGGGCCGGCGATCTGTACCGCATGCTGACCCGCTACGCCGAGCGGCGTGGCTTCAAGGTCGAGCCATTGTCGATCGGCGACGGCGACTACACGTTTGCCATCAAGGGCGACGGCGCCTACTCCGTATTCAAGTTCGAGGGCGGCACGCATCGCGTGCAACGCGTCCCCGAGACCGAGTCCCAGGGCCGCGTGCACACCTCCACGGCCACCGTGGCGGTGCTGCCCGAGGCCGAGGAAGTCGACGTCCAGATCGACCCCGGGGACCTGCAGATCGACGTGTACCGCTCCTCCGGTCCCGGCGGTCAGTCGGTGAACACGACCGACTCCGCGGTGCGCATCACCCACAAGCCCTCGGGGATCGTGGTGTCGATGCAGGACGAGAAGTCCCAGCTGCAGAACCGGGAGCGGGCCATGCGCGTGCTGCGGGCCCGGCTCTACGAAGCCGCCCTGGCCGAGCAGCAGGCGGAGATCGGCGCCAGCCGTCTGGCCCAGGTGGGCACCGGCGA
>DASVYO010000065.1:0-10829 GCA_036392135.1 Solirubrobacteraceae bacterium | reverse complement strand
TGGAGCCGGGGCGATTCACGACGCGTGGTCGTCGAGCGTTCGCTCGGTGTCGTTGGCCAGTGCCGGGTGTTGGTAGGGGCCGGGTGCGCGGAGCGCGTTGATCACTTGGCCTCGGGTGACCGGGTCTTTGTCCTGGCTGAGCTTGAGCTTGCAGATGAAGCGCGTGATCTGGATCCGAAGCCCGACCGTCCCCTTCGCCAGCGTGGCGCCGTACTCGGGGTCGAGCAGCATCGGCTGCTCGACGTTCCGCTCGAAGTGCTCAACCAGCCGAGTCAGCACGTTGAGGTTGTCCTGCGGCGTGAGGATCTCCGGCGTTCCGTAGCAATGCGCGACGCTGAAGTTCCAGGTCGGCGCTCGGATCGCTCCTGGCGCGTACCAGCTCGGGCTGACATAGCCGTGGTGACCCTGGACGATCACCAGAACCTCGCGGTCGCCGAACCCGTGCACCTGGTCGTCAGGTCGTCCGACGTGCGTCAGTACGGCGAGCCGCGAGGATTGTTCGTCGAGCAGGATCGGATAGTGCGAGGCGATCAGCTCGCCGTCGTTGGTGCTGACGAGGGTGGCCCAGGGGTGCTCGCGAATGAGCCGACGGACTACCTCAGGATCGGTTGCAACGTGCTTGGGGTTGTGACGCATCCGGAGGAGCCTGGGATGCTAAGCGCGGCGTCCGCTCGCCAGCAGCGCGACGCCCGGGAACTCCAAGCCTCGTGTCGACTGGTAGGGGCCGACGGCGTCTCGGGCGCGGTCGCGAATCGCCTGAAACCGGTCCGCGGATATCGAGGCGAGGATCTTCGTCAGTGGTCCGGCGAGGGCCAGTCGGGGTGTCCACCACTCCTCGAACGAGCGCGCGGTCAGCGGCACGGACAGTTCGCTGACGAGGACATCCCGCAACCCGGCGTCGGTTAGCAATGCGGCGAGCTGATCAGCGTCCTGGAGGGAGAATGGGCCGGGGATCCCCGTTGGCGGCACGGGGCATCCGAGTTCGCCGCTGATGGCGTCGAACATCACGCTCAGCCACGGGTTGCGGTCACGTGGACCCCAGACCGCGAGCGCTACCCGCCCGCCGGGGCGTAGCACTCGCTGGATCTCGCGCGCGGCTCGCGCGGGGTCCGGCACGAGCATCAGCCCTTCCCGGCACAGGACGACGTCGAACGAGCGATCGGGCTCGTCGATCTGCTCGAGGTCGCGCACCCGTGCCGTGACGTTCGACAGCCCCCGCTGCTTGGCGCGCGCGGACGCGATCGCGGTCATCTCGGCGGCGATGTCGGACAGCACCACCTCACCGTCCGGTGCGACCAATGGTGCGGCGGCAAGCCCCGCGCCGCCGGCGCCGCAGGCCAGCTCGAGTACCCGCTCGCCCGACTTGGGCGCCGAGATCGCGAGGAGCCTCTCGGTGACCAGCGCGCTACGCGCGTCGACGCTCTCCGCGTGCTCGCCCCACCCCTCAGCAACCTCGGCCCATAACCGACGAAGCCGGGTCCGGAGTTCGTCCTGGCTCGGCCCCGCGCTTGGCCTGGTGTTCGCCTGCTCGTCGATGCTGGTGGCCTGCATGGCGCACCTCCCCGTTCGGTTCCGAGCATTTCAGCACTCGCCACGCGTGTTGACTGCTCGATACATGTAATGAAGTGTGTGCGAGAATACAGAAATGGCTGAGCCCGTCAAGGCCAAACGCCCGTATGACTCCCCGCGCCGACGCGAGCAGGCCGCCGCCACCCGGCTCGAGATCCTCGACGCCGCCCAGCGCCTGTTCGAGCGCGACGGCTACCCAGCGACCACGATGGCCGCGATCGCCACCGAGGCCCGAGTCGCCCTCAAGACCGTATACGTCGCGTTCGAGACCAAAAGCGGCGTATTACGAGCCCTGTGGAACCTGCGACTCCGCGGAGGCGCCGACGACGTGCCGATCGCTCAGAACCCGTGGTACCTCGAAGTCCTCAACGAGACAGACCCCGAGCGTCAACTACGACTCAACGCACGCAACTCACGCGAAGGGAAGCTCCGCATCGCCGCGCTCGCCGAGGTGATCCGCAGCGCAGCGCCACTCGATCCCGACATCCACGCGCTATGGGGCCGCATCAACACCGAATACCACGCCAACCAACTCGCGATCGTCGAAAGACTCAACAACAAGAACGCGCTCACACCCGACCTCGACATCCAAAGCGCCACCGACATCCTCTGGACCATCAACCACCCCAACACCTGGCAACTACTCGTGACGCAACGCGGCTGGACCCCCGAGCGATACGAACACTGGGCCGCCGAGAGCGCCATCAGCCAACTCCTCCAATCCTCGGCGGCCGATCGTGCGCCAATGCAAGAGAAGGTCTCGCCAGCCGCGAAGAGGCACACCTGAGTTTCGCCTAGAACAGGGGCACGACGGCAGCGTCTGCTTCGGGCCAGAAGCTACAGCCGTCTACTGCTGGTCGTCCCATTCGCGCTCGAGCTCGTCGTGCTCCAAACGGGCCCGTCCCTCGAGCGGAGGTTGAGCTTGCAGCGGCCGCGAGGCGGCACCGCAAGGGTTCCCCACGGCGTTAGAGCAATGCGCCGTAAACCCTCGCCGGCGGTCATCGCCTGCGCCCCGGAGACCTTGCCGCAACTGGAACTCGATCGGCGAGACGGTCGATGGGCCATCCGCCGGGCTGGTCAAGGCCCCGAGGCGCAACGCCTACGAGCTAGTGGAGGGAAGGTCTTTCCGCGCAGGGGCGTTGGTTGAGCCGCTGGCCTGCGCCGTGCACGCGATGCGGCGCCTGGCGCCCGCGCGATCGGCGACTCGGCTCGGGCAGTGGTACACAGGGGCGTCTCAGTGCAGTAGCCCTCTGCCACCGGCCTAGCATGTATGGAATGAGCGAACACGACAGCTTCGAGGATCGGCTCCGCGCGATGGCCGATCAGGTCAGTCAGGCGGTGCGCCGCCTGTCTGAGGTCGACCGCGAGCTCGCCGAGAAGTACGGGATCGACACGGAGCAGGTTCGTGCTTTCGCCGATGCCGCTGGCCAGTGGCTGAATGACCACCTGTCCAGCGGCGAGCCGCTGTTCGGCCACGACCGGCGCGAGAATCCCGGCCGCACGACGGACGCGGCGCGCGCGGACCGCGACGCCCGGGAGGAGCGGAGCACTGGGCCCGGACGGGCCTCAGGGAAGCCCGGCCCGCATCCCCTGGACCTTCCGACTGACCAACAGGGGTTGGCGCTGAGTGCGCTGGACTCCGGTCGTTGGACGGTAAGTCCTGGCAGCAATCAGCTGATCGGCAGCGGAGAGGGACCGCCTCCGGCAGACGCCGCTGACCTGGTCGGCGACCTGCGGAGCCGGGACTGGATCAGCACCGACGGAGCACTGACGCTGGTCGGCCGCCGCGCCCTGGACCGCTGGAGCCGGACTGCTGAGGATCCGGGCCGGCCGGCGCCCGAGTCCGAAGCTCCGCCTGCATAACAGCGGGCGGTCTCAGCGATGAGGACTGCACGTGCGCCGCGACGGCGGGTCCGATCATGAGAGCATCCCTGGCGGATGACCAACTTCCTGGTCAAGCGCGACGACCTGCGCACGTCCCGCATTGCTGAGTCGGAGGTACCGGAGCTCGAGCCCGGCCAGGCCCGGCTGCGCGTCGACACGTTCGGGCTGACTGCGAACAACATCACCTACGCCGTGTTCGGTGATCGGATGTCCTACTGGAAGTTCTTTCCCGGCCCCGAGGACTGGGGGCGGGTGCCCATGTGGGGCTTTGCCGAGGTCGAGGAGAGCAACGCGGCGGGGATCGAACCGGGCACGCGCGTGTACGGCTACCTGCCGCCCTCCACCCATCTCGTCGTGACTCCGGACAAGGTTGACCCGACCGGGTTCGTCGATGGCTCGCCGCACCGGGCGGAGCTTCCGTCGGCCTATCAGCGCTACACGGTCACCGAGCACGACCCGTTCTACCGGGCCGACACGGAGGCGATCCAGATGCTGCTGCGGCCGCTGTTCATCACCTCGTTCCTGATCGATGACCAGCTGGCCGACGCGGGATTGGCGGCGCGCGGGCCGGTCGTCATCTCCTCGGCGTCAAGCAAGACGGCCATCGGCGTGGCCTTTCTGCTCGCCCAGCGCGAGGGGGTCGAGGTGATCGGGCTCACCTCCCCACGCAGCGCGGACTTTGTCGACGGCCTCGACATCTACGACCAGACGGTTACCTACGACGCGATCGACTCGCTGCAGCCAGGCCCGGCCACGTTCGTCGACATCGCCGGGGACAGCGGCGTCCGCCAGGCAGTTCATGAGCACTTCAAGGATGACCTGCTGCACAGCATGGCCGTCGGGGTGACGCACTGGGAGGAGTTCCCGCCCGGCAAAGACCTGCTGCCCGGCCCCTCCCCCATCTTCTTCTTCGCGCCCGACCGGATTGTCCAGCGGTCGCGGGACTGGGGACCGGCTGGCGTGCAGACGCGGGTGGCCGACGCCTGGCATGAGTTCTGCGCCTGGACCGGCGGCTGGCTTGAGATCCACCACGAGCACGGATTCGACGCCGTCCAGAGCGTCTATCTCGAGGTGCTCGAGGGCCGCGTCAGCCCCAACACCGCCCACGTGCTCTCGGTGCCATGACGGAACCCGCCGACGCGCAGCGGACAGACGTCGTGGTCGTCGGGGCGGGCCTGGCCGGTCTGGTCACCACCCTGGAGCTGCTCGAGCACACGGACGCGCGTGTGCTGCTGGTCGATCGATGTCAGCCCCATGAGGTCGGCGGACTCGCCCGTGAGGCCTTCGGGGGCATGTTCATGGTCGACACGCGCGAGCAGCGCATCTCCCGGATCCGCGACAGCGTCGAGCTCGCGCTCGCCGACTGGCAGCGGGTAGCCGAGTTCGAGGAGGCTGACCTGTGGCCGAAGCGCTGGGCGGAGGAATACATCGCTCGCGCCCGTGACGAGGTGGGCGGATGGCTCAAGTCCCACGGCGTCCGCTTCTTCCCGGTCGTCAACTGGGCCGAGCGTGGCGTGCACGGCGACGGGAACTCCGTGCCCCGCTTTCACCTCACCTGGGGCTGCGGCCAGGCGCTCGTCGACGCCGTGTGGGACGCCATCCAGCGCCACCCCCGCCGTGCCCAGCTCGAGGTCCGCTTCGGCACTCGGGTGACCGAGCTGCTGCGGAACGGCGACCGCGTGACCGGGTGCCGGATGATCTCGGGGGAACACGACAAAGAGCTCACTGTCGAGGCAGACCAGGTGGTGATCGCCGCCGGTGGCGTGGGCGGCAATCTCGACATCGTCCGCCGGGAGTGGCCCGCCGAGCTGGGGTCCCCGCCGGCCGAGATCCTGATGGGCTCGCACTACTACGCCGACGGCGCGATGCACGAGGAGGTCGCGCGGATCGGCGGCAACGTGACCCACCTCTCGCGGATGTGGAACTACGCCGATGCGGTGCACCATCCCCAGCCGCGGCGCCCGCTGCACGGGCTGAAGCTCATCCCTCCCCGGTCGGGCCTGGTGCTTGACCCGACCGGCCGCCGCTACGGGCCCGACGCGCTCATCCCGACCTTTGACGCCTACCACGCCCTGCAGCGGATGTGTGAGGACGAACGCGGCTACTACTGGATGATCTGCAACTGGAAGATCGCCCGCCGCGAGCTCGACGTCTCGGGCTCCCAGCACAACCCGAACATCCGCCACAAGCGACTGATCCGCTTCCTGCTCTCGATCCTGCTCGGCAAGCCGACGCTCGTCAGGCACTTCGTGAATCACTGTCCGGATTTCGTCACCGGCCGAACACTCGACGAACTCGGACAGAAGATGGCCCAGGTCACGAACGACGGCGCGCTCGACCCGGCCATGATGCAACGCGAGGTCAACGAGTACGACGCCACGATCGCCCGCGGCAAGCCGCTGTTCAACGATGATCAGCTGCGCCGGATCGCCCAGCTGCGCAACTGGCGCGGCGATCGTCTGCGGACCTGCAACTTCCAGCCCATCGTCGACGACGGAGCGATGCCGCTCATCGCCATCCGCATGACCGTCATGGCCCGCAAGAGCCTCGGCGGCGTCCAGACCGACCTCGAGTCCCGCGTGCTCCGTCCCGATGGGACCCCGATCGAGGGGCTGTACGCCGTCGGTGAGACCGCCGGCTTCGGCGGCGGCGGGATGCACGGCAAGCGCTCGCTCGAGGGCACCTTCCTCGGTGGCTGCGTGTTCTCGGGCCGGATCGCCGCCCGGGCGATCGCCGATCGGCAGCGGTCAGCGACGACGTCGGTCGCGGCGGCGTCCTAGCCGGTGTCGCCCTCGCTCTCCTTGATGTCCTCGGCGACCTGTCCTTGAACGGCTTGAGCGTCTCGTAGAGCTCCTCGGGCGAGGACTTGGGTCGACAACCGGGGGTCAGCTGTCCGGGCGGTAGCGCAACCCGTCCAAGGCGATCCGGAGCATGTGCTCGGTCTGAGCCGGGTCGGCCGTCGGGATCTTGCCGATCCCCATCACCATCTGGAGGATCTCTCCGAACTCGACGTCGGGGCGAACGACGCCGGCCTCCTGCGCGCGGCGGAGCAGCGGCTCTCCGGCCGCGAACATGGACGCACGGCAGGCTGCGAACAGTGGGGCGTCCTTGTCCATGTAGTTCATCAGCTCGTCGGCCAGGGCCCGCTTGGTCGCCAGATAGGCGATGAAGCGCTCAAACCAGAGGCTCAGCGCCTCCCAGGGGTCCCTGCCGTCGAGCGCGGCCGCCGAGCGCGACAGCTCCTCCACCTCGCCGGCGTAGAGCGCCTCGAGCAGCGCCTGGCGATTGGGAAAGTGCCGGTAGAGCGTCCCGATTCCCACACCGGCACGGCGGGCGATCTCCTCGAGCGAGGTGGCCTCCCCGCCCTCCAGGAAGGCCTCGCGGGCGGCGCTCAGGACCTTCTCGTAGTTCCGGCGCGCGTCGGCGCGCTTGGGCCGGGCCAGGAGCTGTTCGGGGTCGGTGGTCGCGCTCATCGAGAAAATGTGGTTGACAAACGGAGGCAGCCTCCGTATCGTATCCGGAGGAAGCCTCCAGTTATTTCGGAGGCAGCCTCCATTTTATCCCACCTCTGGCCGCTTTTTCAACCACCGGGAGCCCCATGCATCTCGTATCTCCATCTCTTCTTCAGCCGGACCGGCGCCGGTGGGCGACCCTCATGATCGTCTGCCTCGCGCAGCTGATGATCGTCCTCGACGCGACGATCGTGAACGTCGCGCTGCCCTCGATCCAGCACGACCTCCACTTCAGCCAGGGCAACCTCACCTGGGTCGTCAATGCGTTTCTGGTCACCTTTGGCAGCCTGCTGTTGCTGGCCGGCCGGCTCGGCGACCTCCTCGGGCGAAAGCGCGTATTCCTCGCCGGTCTCACGATCTTCGTCCTCGCCTCGCTGCTGTGCGGGCTGGCGCCCAGCCAGGGCACGCTGATCGGGGCCCGCTTCCTGCAGGGCGTCGGCGCGGCCGCTCAGGCCTCCGTCATCCTGGCCATCATCATCGCCGACTTCCCGGAGGCCGCCGAACGCGCCCGCGCGATGAGCGCCTACGTGTTCGTGTCCGTCGCCGGCGGGTCGCTCGGCCTGCTGGCCGGCGGCGTGCTCACCGAGGCCCTGAGCTGGCACTGGATCTTCTTCGTCAACCTGCCGATCGGGCTGCTCGCCTTCGCCCTGGGCCACGCGCTGATCCGTGGCGACGCGGGTCAGGGCCTCGAGCACGGAGTCGACTGGCTCGGTTCGGTGCTCATCACCACCGCGCTGATGAGCGCGATCTACGCCATCGTCCAGGCGACCGCGCACGGCTGGGGCTCGACCGACGTGCTCGGCTTCGGCGCCCTGGCGGCGGTCCTGATGGCCGCGTTCCTCACGCTCGAGAGCCGGATCGAGTACCCGATCATGCCGCTGCGCATCCTGCGCGTCCCCGGTCTGACCGCGGCGAGCCTCGTCCGCGGGTTCCTGGTCACCGGCATGTACTCGACCTTCTTCCTCGGCACGCTGTACCTCGAGCACGTCCGCCATTACTCGGCGCTGCAGACCGGGGCGGCGTTCCTGCCCTGGACGATCACGGTGGCGATCCTGTCGCGCGGGATCACGGCACGGCTGGTCCGGCGGTTCGGGCAGCTCCCCGTGCTGCTGGCGGGCATGACCAGCGCGACCACCGGCCTGGTGCTGTTCAGCACTGTCGGTCCGCAGACCGCGTTCTTTCCGACCGTCTTCCTGGCCTGCTTCGCGATCGGGCTCGGGATCGGCACCGCCTTCATGCCCCTGCTGACGATCGCGATGGCCGACGTGCCCGCGGGCGATGCCGGGCTGGCGTCGGGGATCACCAACGTCGCCCAGCAGATCAGCGGCGCGGTCGGACTGGCCGTCCTGAGCACGGTGGCCGCCAACCGCACCAAGGGCCTGCTCGCCGCCCACCAGGGACACATCAGCTCCCTGATCGGCGGATACCACGTGGCCTTCCTCGTCGGCGCGGCCGCGATCGCCACCGGCCTGCTGCTGGCTCTCGTCCTGCTGCGCCCCCGCGACGCCCGGCCGGAGCTGCAGCTGGCCGAGGACCCCGACGACGTCGACGCCTTCATCACCCCCGAACTCGAAACCGAGGCAGCATGACTCTGCAACTTGACCATCCCGCGCTCTCCATCCAGCGACGCGGCCGCATCCGGGGCGAGCGCACGCCGCGCTCGGCGTCACGCCCCCGGCGCATCGGCATGGTGTCCGAGGCCATCGTCGCGCGCTACATCCGCGACCTTGCCGCCCCCGACCGCCGTGCCCATGGGGCGACCGATCGCCCGCCCCTGGTGAGGAGGTAAACGGACCGTTCGGTCCGGTACGATTCAGAGCCGTGTCAGACGTGACGGCTCACTCAGGATCCGAGCCAGAACCGCTCGACCGCGAGACGCTCGTGGTCGCCGGAGTCGTGATGCTCGGCGCGATCATGTCGATCCTCGACACGACCGTCGTCAACGTCGCGATTGCCCATCTCGCCGTCGCCTTCCACGCGACGCTGACGACGATCCAATGGGTGATCACCGGCTACACGCTCGCGCTTGCGGCGGTGATCCCTCTGAGCGGCTGGGCCGCAGACCGGTTCGGCACCAAGCGGATCTACATGACGTCGCTGGTGCTGTTCACGCTCGGCTCGATCGCGTCGGGCCTGGCGTGGAGCGCCGAGTCGCTGATCGTCTTCCGCGTCCTGCAGGGGATCGGTGGTGGCCTGATCATGCCGACGGTCATGACGATCATGACCCGGAAGGCCGGTCCGCATCGGATGGGGCGGGTGATGGGCATCCTCGGCGTCCCGATGCTGATCGCCCCGATCATGGGGCCGATCCTCGGGGGCTGGCTGGTCGACGACGTCTCGTGGAGGTGGATCTTCTTCATCAACGTGCCGATCGGCGTCGTCGCATTCATCCTCGCGCTGCTCGTGCTCGATCCCGACGAACCCCAGCCGGCCCACCGGCTCGACTGGCTCGGCATGGCGCTGCTCTCCCCCGGCCTGGCCGTGTTCATCTACGGCCTCGCGGAGTCGTCGACCTACGGCTTCGGGTCGTTGCGCGCGTGGGGACCGACCGCGGCCGGAGGCCTGCTGATCGCCACCTGGTTCGCTCACAGCTGGCGCACCGCCAATCCGTTGATCGACATCCGCACGTTCGTGCACACGCGCGCCGGATACGCGGCGGCGTCCTTCTTCCTGTTCGCGATCTCCGTGTTCGGGACGATGCTCCTGGTCCCGCTCTACTTTCAGACGGTCCGCGGCGCCTCCGCGCTCGACGCGGGGCTGCTGATGGCTCCCGGCGGGCTCGGCGCGATGCTGCTGATGCCGCTCTCCGGAAAGCTCACCGACCGATACGGGCCGACGTGGCTACCGGCCACCGGGCTGCCGCTGGTCGCGATCGGGCTGATTCCATTCGTGTTCATCGGGGCGAGGACCCCATATTGGGTCCTGTGCGCCGGCAACTTCGTCCAGGGCCTCGGAATGGGACTGGCGATGATGCCGAACATGACCGCCGCGATGCAGGCGGTGCCGCGGTCGGCGATCGCGCGCACGAGTACGGCCATGAACATCATCCGCCAGGCGGGCGCCTCGATCGGCACCGCGATCCTGTCGGTGATCCTCGCCTCGGCCATCAGCAGCAGCCTCCCGATCGCCAGCGCCCGCGCGTCGGGCACGGGCTCCGGAGGGCTCGGCGCTCTTCAGCACCTGCCCGCCCGGGCCCACGCGCTGATCGCCGGGCCGCTCGCCGACGCGTTTGCCTCAACGTTCGTGTGGGCGCTGGTGATGATCGTGATCGCGTTCATCCCGGCGGCGGGCATGGCGCTCAGTGGGCGGCGGGCCCGCGCTCGCGGGTCAGTTACGGCTCGCCCGCTGGCCGCCGAGTAGCGGGCGGGCAGCGCCGTTCTCCCGGTCACCCGTCGCCGGTCAACCGGGCTAGGGTCTCAGCGATCTCGGCCTCGGTCGTGCGCGGGTTGATCGTGCACAGGCGCAGGGCCGGCGTTCCCCGCAGGTGGGTGCTGGTCACGGCGGCGTAGCCATCGGCCGACAGCGCAGCCACCCGCTCAGCATGCTGTGCGGCGCTCCACCCGGGATGGGTGAAGGTGACGATGCCCAGCTGCGCGGGGGTCACGCAACTCCAGTAATCATCCGCGTCGATCAGCGTCTGAGCGTGCTGCGCCAGGCCGATGCCGCGCTCTATCGCCGCGGCGATCGCGTCCAGCCCATAGGTCTTGAAGATCATCCACAGCTTCAGGGCCCGCGCCCGGCGGGTCAGCTCAGGACCGAGCTGACCGAAGTCGACCCGGCCGTCGGCCGATTGCACGTCGGCGAGATACTCGGGACGCATGCCGAACGCCGCTTCCAGCACTCCGGGACGGCGGGTGAGCAGCA
>DASVYO010000064.1:0-2634 GCA_036392135.1 Solirubrobacteraceae bacterium | reverse complement strand
ACCGTCGCCGGTCGATGAGCTCGATCTTCACGGTGCCGAAGAAGCTCTCCATCATGGCGTTGTCGTAGGCGTCGCCTCGGCTGCCCATGCTGGGGCGGATCCCGGCCTCGAGCAGGTGTTGGCCGAAGGCGTAGGCGGTGTACTGACCGGGTTCAACCGGTGGATGCAACACCGGCTTGTTCGAGCAAGAGTAGATGCTCGTCGAGGGCCTCGGCGGGGGTCTGCCAGCCCAGGGTCTTCCTCGGCCTGGTGTTGAGGGCGTGGGCGACGGCTTCGATCTCCTCGGCCGACCAGCGCGACAGGTCGGTGCCCTTGGGGAAGTACTGGCGTAGCAGGCCGTTGGTGTTCTCGTTCGTGCCGCGCTGCCACGGCGATTGCGGGTCGGCGAAGAAGACCGGGATGCCGGTCTCGACCTTGAACTGGGCGTGGGCCGACATCTCCTTGCCTCGGTCCCAGGTCAACGACCGCGCCAGCTGCTCGGGAAGAGTGTTCATCGTGTTCACGAGGGCGTTCTTCATCGTGAGTGCGCCATAGCCGGCCAGTGCCGGGCCGTTCTTGGGGGTCTCCTTGTGCCTGTAGCCGGCTTCGCGGGGCAGATGGACCAGCATCGTGAACCGTGTCTTGCGTTCGACGACGGTGCCGATCGCTGAGCGCTCCTGTCCGATCAGCAGGTCGCCTTCCCAGTGGCCGGGGACGGCCCGGTCCTCTGCCTCGGCGGGGCGTTCGCTGATGAGGGTCTCGGGGGTGACGTGGGCCCAGGCCTTGCGCCGCGATCGCTCCCTTGGGGCGCGCAGGGCACGGCCGGTGCGTAGGCACCAGACCAGCTCGCGCTTGAGGGCACCGCGGCCCTCGATGTAGAGCGACTGGTAGATCGCCTCGTGGCTGATCCGCATGGACCCATCATCGGGGAAGTCGACCTTGATCCGGTTCGCGATCTGCTCCGGACTCCACGCCCACGACCACGCCCGGTCCTTGCGGTGCGGCTTGTTGTTGCCTGTGAACCGCGGCGGCTGAGGACCCGCCACGACGGTGCCGTCGGGCGTCCTGATCTGGCCGGACAGTCGCTCCTGGACGTAGGCGTGCAGCCGCGGGTTCGCGACCAGCTTGGAGGTCTTGGGACGCCGTGCAGCGAGGTCGGTCTTCCACTGCGCGACCGACGCCCGGTAGTCGAGCTTGCCACCACGGGTCGCGGCGTTGCGGCGCAGCTCACGAGAGATGGTTCCGGGGTCGCGGCCGATCTCCCGGGCGATCGCACGCACGCCCTTGTCCTGAGCCCTGAGCAGGGCAATCTCCTCGCGCTCAGCGAAGGAGAGGTAGCGGCCCGACGGCTGCTTGTTGAGGTCGAACGGCGGCATGCCGCCAGCGTTGTGGAACCACCGCTGGCCGACTGGCTGCGACACACCGACCACGGCCGCCGCCTCCGCTGGCACCAACCCCTTGGCGATCTGCGCCCAGAACGCAGCCTCGACCTGGCGCTGGAACTTCGGATGACCGGGCGACCTCAACTTCGGGCGTATCGCCCGATCCGCTGCCTGCTGTCGACGAACCATCGAACACCTCCGCGATCACGAGGTGTTGCGACGACCAGTTGAATCCGCCCTGGTAGCCGCGGTCGGAGTGGATGACGCAGCCCCGCGGAGGCCGGCGCCCGCGGATGGCCTGGTCCAGGGCCCTCATCGCGGTCAGCGGGGTTTGCCGGTCCGCCACGGCGTAGCTGATGACCTCCCGGTTGAAGGCGTCGAGGACGACCGCGGCGTGCAGCCATCCCTGGCCGGTGCGGATCATGGTCAGGTCGGTGAACCACAGCCGGTTGGCGGCCGGGGCGGTGAAGGTGCGCGCGACCAGGTCGCCGATCTCGGGCCGCCGGATGGGTGGCGCCGACCGCGGCCGGGCCTTGGGCCTGCCGCGGTGGGCGCGGATCCCGTGGCGGCGCATCAGGCGGGCGACCTTGTGCCGGCCCACCTGGCAGCCTCGGGCGAGCAGTTCCCGATGGATCCGGGGTGAGCCGTAGTAGCCGAACCGGGCGTGGACCTGCTCGATCTGGGCCAGCAGCTGGGAGTCGTTCAGGGCCCGCTGAGAGGGTTCGGCCCGGGTTCGGCTCAGCCACCCGTAGTAACCGGACCGGGAGACCCCCAGGACCCGACACAGGCTGGCGACGCTGACGGCGTGATTGCTGGCCCTCTCCGCGCGGATGTAGGCGAAGATCGCTACCGGTCCGTGCGCCGCACGAAGAAGGCCAACGCTTTTCCCAGGATCTTCAGGTCCTGGTCCTTTTGCGCCAGCTCCCGCTCGAGCCGGGCGATCTTGGCCTCGGGGGTCTCCGGCGGGCCCTTCGTGGCTTGCGCCGGCTTGGCCTTCTTCATCTCAGCCGTGCCCTCTCGCTTGCTCGCCCGGACCCAGTTCGCCACGCTCGTCGGCGAGAGGTTGAACTCCCGCCCCAGCTCACCGGCGGTCCGACCCTGCCGGTACTGCTCCACGATCTGGTCCTTGAACTCCTGCGAGTAGTACGTGCTCATGAGAACACCTCTCCGTGGCCGAAACCACTGGCCGGTGTCCGCAGAAAACGGGCAAGTCCACGTCGCACCACCACGGCGGCGCGTTGCACCCGGGGATGGTGCAGCCGCCGTCCCGCAG
>DASVYO010000063.1:0-2847 GCA_036392135.1 Solirubrobacteraceae bacterium | reverse complement strand
GGCCCGGCTCGAGCGCGGGGGCCCTTCGCCGCCGGCGGATGAGGAACCCCGCGGCGCGGGCATCAGCGGCCTCCAAACCGGCGTCGGCGGGCTGAGAACTCCTCCAGCGTCTCGGCGAACGCCGCGCGCGAGAAGTCGGGCCAGAGCTCGTCCCGGAAGGTGAATTCGGAGTAGGCCGCCTGCCAGAGCAGGTAGTTGGAGATTCGTTGTTCTCCGCTGGTGCGAATGATCAGATCGGGGTCGTGCATTTCCGGTGCGTAGAGGTGGGCGCGGAACTCTTCCTCGGTGTCTCCGGTAAAGGTTCGCGCTGCATCCACGATTTCCGCCCGGCCACCGTAATTGAAGGCCACGAACAGGGTTATGCGCTCGTTGGCGGCCGTGGTCTCCTCGGCCCAGGCCATCCGCTGCAGCAGATGCTCGGCCACGGGGGCGCCGCGCCGACCGATGAACCGCATCCGCACGCCCTCGGCGTCCAGCTCGGGGGTTTCGACCTCGAGCCGCCGCCCGAACATCTCCATCAGCCCGGCCACCTCCTCCGGAGCCCGCGACCAGTTCTCGGTCGAGAACGAGTAGACGGTGAGCTCCTTGACCCCGAACTCGGCGGCGTCCCGCAGGCGCGCCTTGACGGTGTCGGCGCCGGCCTCGTGGCCGGCCACCACCGGCAGCCCGCGGCGCTGCGCCCAGCGGCCATTGCCGTCGGTGATGATCGCGACGTAGCGCGGGCGCCCGCCGCTGTCTGCCGGCTCGGCGGCCACCCCATCAGTTCCGGGGGCCACCGGGCCTAAACCTCCAGGATCTCTTCTTCCTTGACCTTCAGCGCCTCATCGAGCTCCGCGACGCGCGCGTCGGTGACCTTCTGGAGCTCGACCTCGGCCCGATGCTCGTCGTCGGAGCTGGCCTCGCCGTCGTTCTTGAGCTCGCGCAGGTCGTGCATCACGTCGCGACGCACGTTGCGGATCGCGACCCGCCCCTCCTCGGCGATGTGGCGCACCACCTTGACGAGATCCTTGCGGCGCTCCTCGGTCAGCTCGGGGATCCCCAGACGGATCAGGTTGCCGTCGTTGTTGGGGGTCAGCCCGACGTCGGACTCGAGGATCGCCCGCTCGATCGCCTTGATCGAGCTCTTGTCGTAGGGCTGGATGGTCAGCAGCCGGGCCTCCGGGGCACTGACCGTGGCCAGTTGCTTGAGCGGGGTGACCGCTCCGTAGTAGTCAACCGTGATCCGGTCAAGCAGAGCGGCGCTGGCCCGTCCGGTCCGGACCGAGCCGAACTGCTCGCGCGTGGACTCGACGGACTTCTTCATCCGGTCGCGCGCGTCGGCCAGCAGTTCATCGATCAATTCGCTCATGTCCGCACCAGCGTCCCTACTCGTTCACCCGACACTATCTTGTCGATGTTGCGCCCGTCGGCCATGTTGAACACGACGATCGGCAGGTTGTTGTCCATGCAGAGCGCGAAGGCGGTCGAATCCATGACCTGCAGGCCCCGCGTCAGCGCGTCCTTGTGGGAGATCTCCGGAATGAAGGTGGCCTCGGGGTCGAGCGCCGGGTCGGCGGTGTAGACGCCCTCGATGTTGTTCTTGGCCATCAGGATGATCTCGGCGTGAAGCTCGGCCGCGCGCAGCGCGGCGGCGGTGTCGGTGGTGAAGAACGGATTGCCGGTGCCGGCGGCGAAGATCACCACGCGTCCCTTCTCGAGATGGCGGATGGCCCGGCGGCGGATGTACGGCTCGGCGACCTCGGAGATCGTGATCGCCGACTGCACGCGCGTGGCCACGTCCTCCTTCTCCAGCGCGTCCTGCAATGCGAGCGCATTGAGGACCGTGGCCAGCATCCCCATGTAGTCCCCGGTGGCGCGGTCCATGCCCCGCGCGGCCGCCTTCAGGCCGCGATAGATGTTGCCGCCGCCGACCACGATCGCGATCTCGATCCCGCGGCCGTGGACCGCCGCGACCTCCTTGGCGATGTCCTGCACCCGCTCTGGGTCGGTGCCGTACTCCAGCTCGCCCATCAGCGCTTCCCCGGACAGCTTCAGGAGCACGCGCCGGTAGGCGCTCCCGTTCGGGCCTGGGGTCGCGTCCACCGGCTCAGCCGCCGACCGCGAAGCGGCTGAAGCGACGGATGACGACGTTCTCGCGGGTCTCGGCCGACAGGGCGGCGCGCAGCTCCTCAATCGTCTGGCCGCCGTGCTTGTCCGGGTTGACGTGCTTCTGGCGGAGCAGCACCACCTCATCGAGCCACTTGTCGATCTTGCCGGCGACGATCCGCTCGCGGACATTCTCGGGCCGGTCGGCGGCCTGCTCGGTGGCGATCCGGATCTCCCGCTCGCGGTCCTCGGCCGGGATGTCGTCCTCGGTCAGGGCCAGCGGAGCGGCGGCCGCGATGTGCAGGGCCAGGTCGCGGGCGAACTCGACGAACTTCTCGTTGCGGGCCACGAAGTCGGTCTGGCAGTCGACCTCGACCAGCACCCCGATCTTGTTGCCGGCATGGATGTAGGACTGCACGACGCCCTCGCGCGCCTCCTCACCGGAGCGCTTGGCGGCCTGAGCCTCCCCGCGGGTACGCAGCAGCTCGGTCGCCTTGTCCAGATCGCCGTCGGTCTCGCTCAGCGCATCCCGGCAGGCCAGCATGCCGGCGCCGGTGCGGTCGCGCAGGGCCTTGACATCCTTGGCGGTGATCGCGCTCATGACTGCTCCTCAGTCTCCTTGGTAGCCGGGGTCGTGGGGGTGGTCTCGGCCGGGGCTGACTCGTCCGGGGCGGATGCGGCCTCGGACGCCTCCGGGGTGGACTCGGGCGGCTGCGGGGCGGCCGGAGTCGGGGTCTCAGCCGCCGGGGCCGGAGCCTCGGC
>DASVYO010000062.1:0-22666 GCA_036392135.1 Solirubrobacteraceae bacterium | reverse complement strand
GGTTCGACGCCGCGGCGGGCGCGGAGGTCGCGGAGGTGTCGCTCGAGCTGCTCATGCGCCTTGTGGACAAGTCACTGATCGCGGCGAGCGAGACGATGAGGGGCAGAACGAGGTACCGATTGCTGGAGACGGTTCGCGAGTGTGCATCCGAGCTACTCGCCGAGGCGGGCGAGGTTGACGCCGCGCGGGAGCGCCATCTTCGTCACTTCGCAGCGCTCGCGGACGTCTGCCTCACGGAGTGGCTCCAGACGGGGCGGCAGCGATTCGTCAATGAGCTGGACGATGACTATGAGAACGTCCGCGCGGCCATCGAATGCGCCGCCGTTTCGCAGCCGTGTGCCGCCCTGGCGATGCTCGCCGGGACGCGCGACCTGTTCTACAAGTTCGGGCAGGCTGAGGGCCTTCGCCTGGCGCAGCTGTCGCTCGAGCGCTGCCCGACGCGTGATCGGCACCGCGTCGAGGCGCAGATCGCTGCCGGCCAGCTGGCAAACGCAACGGGAGATCTGACGACCGCGCGGAGCGTCCTGGCCGAGGCACGCGAGTTGAGCCAGGCGCTCGGAGAACCGGTGCTCGAGGCGTGGACATGCTGGTTTCAGGGCCTGGCCGAGCTTGTAGCCGGTGAGCCTGAGCGCGGCCGCGCGCACTTGGAGGCGAGCTTGGCGCTGCACCGCGAGCTGGGAATCCGGATCGGTGAGGCGCGCGCCCTCGCAGGTCTCGCCGGCAGCTACCTCTGGTCAGGTGAGCCGACCCGTAGCAAGGAGCTTCATGAGGAGGCGCTGTCGATCTACCTCGCGGAGGACGACCGCTGGGGGCAGGGCCAGTGTCACACCTTCCTGGGGATGGTCGCCGAGACGATCGCGGCCGACGCGGCAGTCGCGACTCGACACTACTGCGAGGCGGTCGAGCTGCTCCGCCCGTTCCGGGATGCGTCGCTGTTGCCTGTGGCGCTGCTTGGCCAGGCGGGCATCCTGGCCCGCCGCGACCCGGAGAGGGCGCTCAGGGTGCTTGCGGCAGCGTCTGCGATCCGCGCCCGGGTCGGCGGCCGCTTCCAGCCGGTCTTTCGCGCGCGTGTGGACAAGGTCCAGGCGGACGCGGCGGCCGCACTCGGCGCTCGCTTCGACGAGATATGGGCGGCGGGAGCCAGGCTCGGGCTCGATGAGGCGGTCGCGCTCGCGTTCGGCCATCGATCACCGCGGGCCGCCGCGCCAGCGGGCCTGAGCGAGCGGGAACTCGAAGTCGTCGGACTGGTGGCCGACGGTCTTGCGAACAAGGCGATCGCCGCTCGGCTTCACCTGTCCGTTCGGACGGTCGAGACCCATGTGCGGCACGCGCTCGCGAAGCTCGGCCTGGACAACCGGACGCAACTGGCGACCTGGGCGCGCGAGCGGATTCAGTAGCAAATCCGCAATCGCGCTGATGACGTTGCGACGGTGGCGACGTACGTTGCCAGACGACCCGCCACGGCCCACCGCCAGACGCGGAACGCACAACCAAAAGGAGTCAGCCATGCCGTACTGCGTGATCGCTGAGAACCCCCATGAGGGAGCGGACGCGTTCGAACGGATCAACCAGCACATTCGGAGCACAGGCCCCTTCCCTCCCGAGGGCCAGCTTCTCTTGATCGCCGGTTCTGCCGAGCCCGGCTGGCGAGCGATCAGTGTCTGGAGCTCACAGGATGCCCACGAGCGGTTCTTCACCAAGCGGCTGCGCCCGGCGTGCGAACGCGCAGGGGTCGACTTCGACAAGGTCAAGCAGACCGTGTTCGAGGTGCACACACTCGTCGCCGGCGACCTGACGGGGGCGCTGCAACCAGCGTGAAGTTCCCGGGGGTGTGGCTCACAGCGATGGGAGCCGTGCCGGCACGCAGCGCTACGACGGAGGTTCACCCATGCGTGTCCCGGGGAGTGATCTGTACTACGAAGATGACGGCGAGGGCCTCCCGATCTTGCTGATCCACGCTGGCGGCGCGACCGCATCGACCTGGGGGCGAGCGGTCGACGACCTGGCCGAGGTTGGACGGGTCATCAAGTACGACCGACGGGGATACCAGCGGACAGGCGGCGACCCGGTCGGCTCGATTGCGACGCACGCCGCTGACGCCGCCGGGCTGCTCGATGCTCTCCGAACTCCGCCGGTGGTCGCGGTGGGCATCAGCGTCTCGGCGACAATCGCGCTCGACCTCGCACTGCGACGTCCCGACCTTGTGCGCGCCGTCGTCGCTCACGAGTCGCCGTGGCGTGTGAGGAGGCAGCCGCCGACGATCCCGCAACTCGCCGCGTTTTCGCGGATGGGATGGCGGGTGGCGCGGGGCCGACACGCCGAGGCGGTCGCGGCGTTTCTTCGCTTTGCCTACAGCTACCGGGACGGCGGATCCGCGTGGGACGCATTCCCCGAGGACTGGCGCCGGACAGCCGAGGAGAACGCGCACGCAGCACTTGCCGACTTCCGGATCGCCGTCGGTGGCCACCCGTCGGCGAAGGAACTCGCAACCATGACACGACCGGTTCTCTGCACCTACGGTGCCCGAAGCAACAAGCCCCTCGTTCGCGTGGCCCGGACCTTGGCCCGCGTTATCCCAACCGCACAGGTGAGTGAGATCGAAGGCGCCGCTCATGCCGCAGCGTTCGACGCCCCGACCAACTTCGTGCAGGTCATTGCCGACGCAGCCCGTCTGGGCTGACTCGTCGCGACAGCGACTTCGACTGTGGGCCAGTCCCGCACCACCGCACCCGTGGCGCGCGGGGCACCTCCACTCTGCCTCGCATCGCGCTGTTGTTCATCCTGGAGGGTGGCTTTCTGATCTGCGCCAGTCGATTGGCGCGATCTGGACGGACTCGTTGAGTCCTTTGAGCTCGACACATCGAGCCTCGCCAACCCGCAGGCCGGCTGGGGCTCGGGCTAGCGCGGCTTGGCTGGCGAGGATCTCCGAACCCTGTGCGAGCGCCGCGATGCGTGCTGCCTCGTGGACGCCGCGACCAGCGTAGTCCTGGGCGGTTCGTAGCGCGTTCGTGGCGTGAAGGCCGATCCGGACCGGAAGCGCGAAGCCGTGCTCGTGTCGGTGTCGCTCAAGCCGGCGTTGAATCTCGATTGCGCACCCGATCGCGCTCGGCACGTCCGGGAACGCGATGAAGAAACCATCGCCGGTGTGGGTGATCTCCTCACCACCGTGCGCGCGGAAGAGGTCGCGCAGTGCCCTGTCGTGCCAGGCGCGCGCGTCGACCCACGCATCGTCGCCAATCGCCGCAACAAGATCGGTTGACTTCACGACATCGGTGAACATGAACGCTCGCTCCGCGCTTGACGCGGCCGGTGACCGACCGGCCGTGGCGCCCAACAGATCGTCCGCGAGCCGTGCATCCCGCCGTGCGCCGAGCTTCACGAAGGTTGCGTGAGCGGCGCGCAGCTCGAGCTGCGCCTGATCGCGCTCACCGGCCTGCGCAAGCGCCGCGGCGAGGGCCAGGCGTGCTTGTGCGGCCTCGTAGGGCAGCTCGATCTCCTTCCAGCGGGCGAGCGCCTCGCGCGCCGAACCGAGTGCCACTTCCAGCTCGCCGCGCGTGAGCGCTACCGCCGCGCGGGTGGCCGCGGCTGCCGCGTGCAGCGCGGTTGTGTCGAAGTCGGCGGCGATCCGGTCCAGCTCGGCCGACGCGCTCTCGGCGACCGCCACCTCCCCGCGAGCCAGCGCGATCTCGACCCGGGCGGGGAGCAGGCGGGCGCGGGCCAACCGGTCCGCGAGGCCTTCCAGCGACCGGCTGATACCCGCGGCCGCGTCCGCCGGCCGTCCCTCGATCAAGCGCACACGCGCCAGCCCAGGCTGCGGGTCGCCACCTAGCTCGTAGGCAGTGCAGAACGCCTCCTCGGCACCGCTGAGATCCCCGACCCGAAGACGGATCTCGCCCAGCTCGCTGAACCCGAGGGCGGCGACCGTGTTCCAGCCCGAGCCCTGCAGCTCCTCGCAGGCCGCCCGGACATCGCGCTCGGCAGCCGCCCACTCTCCGCGCAGGCGCAGGATCTCAGCGGTGTAGACCCGGCAGATGCCCGGGAACCCGGAGAGAGACCGACGCTCGCACCAACGCCGCGCGGCCGCCGCCCACTGCCCGGCACGGCGGTAGTCGGCCAGGTCGCGACACGCAGACACCGTCGCGCAGTAGACGACGAACGTCGCGTATGGCGCGAGCTCCCCGGCGACCGCCGCGGCCGTGGCCTCGTCAAGCGCCGCCAGCCCATCCTCGACCTCGCCGCGCGCGATCAACGCGCAGCCCTGGCGACTGAGCCCGACCCCGACCAGGTCGAGATCGCCCGAGCGCTGTCCGATGTCAACCATTCGCTCTGCCTGCACCACCGCCTCGTCCCAGTCGTGCTTGCCCATCGCCGAGAACCATCGCGCCTGCGCGAGGTAACCGTGGGCGGATGTCTCCGGCTCCCCCTCGAGAAGCCGAGCCGCGCGGCGGTACCAGCCGAGCGTGAGCGCGTCGTCGCCGCGAGCCGAGGACTCGCGCACGATCCGCAACGCAGTCGCCGCTGCGGCGACACGCTCGCGACACTCGAGATGCGCGGCGTAGGCACGCTCGAACGCCGCCAGACACTCGTCAACATGCCCCGCCCACATCGCCGCCTCGCCAAGCCGATCGAGATCAGCCGCACCCAGCGCCCCGTCAGCGTCGGCATCGGACAGCAATCCACGTGCCTCAGCGAAGGCATGGCGCTCCAGCGCCGCCCGACCCGCCAGAACACGCTCATCAGTCACCGCAGCCCCGAACAGACCCCTCCGGCCTTCACCCACACGATGGTAGCCCCGCTCCCAAGCGCAAGCACGTTGGGGTTTCGTGAGGTCACGACTTGGCCGCATCTCGCCCTGAGGGGCTTCCTACGGTCGCGTGCGACGGGCGGCCCGGCCGCGGAAAAGTCATGCGCAGAGGAGGCGTCGCAGGATGCAACGAAACACTCGGATGGCCAAGCTCACCCTGCTGGCAGCGATCGTCGTGTTTGGTTTGGCCGCGTGCGGCACCAGCGGCAAGAGCAGTTCCACCGGAAAGACCGGCAAGACCGCGTCCGCCGCCCAAACGGGGGGCGCCACGGGCTTTACCAGCACCATGTTCGTGAACGCCGTGGGCCTGACCCACCAGGTCGGCGCCGCAACTCGTCCGTTGATCGGTCCTGACGACATGACCTACCTCGGTGGTCACATCTTTGTCGGGTTTCAGAACGGCGTCGGGTCCATGGGAGAGGCCAGTCCGCTGGGCAAGGACAGCACGATTGTCGAATTCGACCTCCAGGGCCACAAGCTCGCCCAATGGGATGTCGTCGGCAAGAACGATGGCCTCGCTGCCGACCCGGCCACCAACCGACTGATCGCCACCGTCAACGAGGACGGGAACTCGAGCGTCTACCTGATCGACCCCACCGCGGGCAGCGCGCCGGTGCATTATCACTACAGCGGCAAACTGCCACACGGCGGGGGCACAGACGCCATCTCGGTGCACAACGGCACGGTCCTGATCACTGCATCCGCCCCTGACTCGAAGGTCAAGTCGGCCCCAGCGGTCTATCGCGTCAGCTTCGATTCCGCCAAGCACATTGCCACCTTCCATGAGGTCTTCACCGACGTGGCCAAAGCAAGCCTCGCAAACACCACACCGTCAACGAGCGGCAAGGCCCGTCCACTGGCCCTCACCGATCCTGACTCAAGTGCGGTCGTGCCGGCGTTCGCGACGCGATTCGCGGGGGATTACGTGCTCGACAGCCAAGGCGATGATGAGCAGATCTTTGCTCACAACCCCGGCGCACCAAACCAGTCGCTGTCGATCTTGAAGCTCACGGCCTCCGTCGACGACGCTGCATGGGTAGCGGATCCGTCGGGCGCTATCTACACCACCGACAACGTCGGTGACGCGATCCACAAGATCACCGGTCCGTTTGTCAAGGGATCAGAGATCGTGTCCGTGACTCCGTGCAACGACAACAACGCCCCGTCCACCTGTCCCGGCGGCCGGTACCCGCAGAATTATCTCGGTCAGGTCAATCCCCAGACGGGGGCGATCACCCGCATAGCGGTCGGCGGCGCGGCGACCGCGCCAAAGGGCATGCTGTTCGTTCCCTGAGCGGCGGGCCCGAGCCGGCCGCCACTGCGGGTGTGTGTGACGGCCGGCTCCCCGCCAGCGCGTTAGGCTGCCGGCGACGATGCTTGCTGACCGCTTCCGCGCCGCTGTCGAACGAGGGAACGTCGACGAGGCGGCAGATCTCTTCTGCCAAGACGCGAAGTTCCGCAGCCCCGTTCTCTTCAAGCCATATCAAGGCAGGGATCAGATCACGAAGGTCCTCCAAGCGGCCGAGCGGGTGCTCGGGCTTGGCGGCGATTTCCGCTACGTACATCAGCTCGAGGATCCCCACGACCGCGTCGCGATCCTCGAATTCGCGACCGTGGTCGACGGCAAGGAGGTCGAGGGGATCGACAAACTCACCTTCGACGACAGCGGCATGATCACAGAGCTAAAGGTGATGATCCGCCCGGCATCGGCGCTGGGCCTTGTCGGCGCGAAGATGGCTGCGGAGTTCACCAAGCTTGGGCTCAGCCCTCCGAGCTGAGCTCAGGTCGCCGCCCGGAGGCAGCCGCCTGCAGGCGGGTCCAGATGCCGCGAGGCTGCCATCGAATTCGTGAATCGGGGCATTAGGCCCGAGCCACCACCCTGCGCACCTCCACGTGCTCGACCGTCACCGATGACGGCAGGTTCGAGGGCACCCGCTCGGCCATCTCCTTCGCGACCGCCTCGGACTCGAAGACGACCACCGAATGGCCCTTGCCGGCGCCCGCCTCCATCCAGAAGCCGGCCACAAGGCCTGGCATCTTGGAGACCATGGGGACGACCCGCTCGCGCAGCTCCCCCTCCGCGCTCTCCACGTCGGCGATTGAGACATCAACGACTACGGCGTGCATGTGACCCCCCGGGTAGTGGCTGCAACTCGAGGCGATCCTCCACGATCACCTGAGCGGATGCAACCCCGGCGGCGTTTGAAGGGGCCGGATCGATCGGGCCGGAGGCGGGCCCGCTCAGATCGCCGGCGGACCCGACCCCGGGCCGGGCCGGACCTGGGAGAGCGGCGCCGCCAACGCGGGTTCCGGCTCAGGCCGAGCGCCGAGATGTCGAGTGATCACCTGGTCGGCGGCTTGTGCGCTGGGTGAATAGCCGGCCACCGCCGCGACGAACACGATGCGGTGCAACGCCCGGAGCGTCAACGCCGTCGTGGCGCGCACGGACGCCGTGCGGCGACAGTCGCGGATCAGGGCGATCTCGCCGAAGCCGTCGGCCGGCCCCAGCGCGCGGATGGACCGGCCATCCAGGATCACCTCGGCACGGCCGTCCTCGATCAGATAGAAGCGGTCGCCCCGATCGCCCTGCTCGAACACGGAGGTGCCGGCCGGCACCCGCGCGCGCGTCAGGCGGGCCGCGAGTTGCTCGATCGTCGCCTCAGGCAGGACGCGAAGCATGGGAACCCGCCGCAGCAGGGCCACGTCGAGGTCCCGGACCCGTACTCGCCCGTCGAGCTCGCGCAAGGCCGGCCAGGAGGCCAGGACGCCGATCGGGGCGACCATCGCGACCACGATCAGGGCCGTGCGGATACCGAACGCGGTGATCAGCAGAGGGGTCACGAACGCTCCGGCGGCGACGCCGACCGTGATGATCCCCTCGAAGCCGGCGAACACTCGCGCCAGGACGGCGTCATCCGCGAGCCGCGCGATCAGCGTGAACACGCCGACGTCGACCAGCGCATTGCCGACGCCGACGATGGCCAGCATCGCGATCGCCATCCCCAGGTGGGGCACCAGGCTGATGACCGCCAGCGGCGCACCCCAGAGCGCGACACCAATCCCGAACCACCGCGCCAGGCCGCCGCGGCCGACGAGCAAGGCCGCCGACAGCGAGCCGACGATCGCGCCCGCGCCGAGCGCCGAGGTCAACACTCCGACCCCGGGGGCACCGCTACCGAGCAGCCGGATCGCGACCACCACCGAGAACACCGTCAACGCCCCCCGGGTGAATGTCTGCAGGGTGGTCAGCGCCGTGAGCTGGACCAAGGCCCGGTCCGCTCCTATCGCCCGGATCCCCTCGACGGCCTCGGCCGCCGGCGCCCTCGCCCGCGCCCGGTGCAGACGGGGCGGGACCTCATAGCGGAGCATCATCGCCAGGGTCGCCCCCAGGGCCGAGGCTCCCGCCGCAGCCGCCAGCACCGCCGCCGGACCACTGACCTTGAGCAGCACCGCGGCCGTCAGCGGCCCGATCAGCGTCGCGGTCGAGTCGAGCAGGCCGCGCACCACGTTCGCACTCGTGAGCTCGGCGGGCGTCGCGCAGAGCGTGGGCAGCAACGCCGAATGAGCCGGGCGAAACAGCGTCTGCGCCACCGTCGCCGCGACCAGCGCCCCATAGACGAGGGCCACCGGCCCGCCCGCGGCGCTGACCACGGCCGCCGCGCCGAGGCTCAGGGTGCGCAGCGCCCCCACCCAGGCCAGGACCAGCTCGCGACGGGTTCGATCGGCGATCACCGCCCCGAAGGGTGCGACGAGTCCAGCCGGAAGCATCCGGGCGACGACCACCCACCCGACAGCGGAGGCGCCGCCGTGGCCGTATGCGATCACCCCGATGGCGACCGTCGCCGCCCAGTCCCCGGCCCACATGAGGCCGAAGGACGCCTGCGCGCGGAGCAGATTCGGACTGCGCAGATTGACCCCGCAGGCGGCCACGGAGTCGATGATCCGCTCCCTCGCCCCGACGGCCATCGGCCGAGTATCTGTCCTTCTCAGACCGGGCGCAACCGTTCGCCGCGCCCGAAGGGGGACGCTCGCGCCGGCTCAGGCCGCCCCAGCGGCTCGCCCCTCGAGCGCCCGTTCCGCGTCCCGCCGATCAAAGACGCCGACGAGACAGCCGTTGGGCGTCGTGAGAAGCGCGGTGTTCAGGCTCTTCTGCGCGAGCCGTTCGATCAGCTCGCGCGCCGGGACGTCGGGCCGGACCGTGCTCGGTCCCGATTCCATCACGGCCTCCGCGCGCGCGCCTTCGTCCACTCCGTCGAGCGCGCTCCTGCGTATCCGGCCAAGCACGATGCGCTGCTCGTTGATGACCAGACACTGTCCGTAGCGTGCGCGCTGGAGCGCCGGTGCGAGCTCCCCGACCGAGTCGTGCAACCCGCAGGTGAGCGGCTCAGGGTCGGCGAGCTCGCCGGCGGAGGGCAGATCGGCTTTCGAGCCCTCTCGCGGCAGCCCGTAGGCCAGCCATTCCACCTTTCCAGCGCCGTAATCGGCGACATGCTCGAATCCGAGCGCTTCGAGCCGCCACGCGGCTCGTGGACTCATGTCTCAGAGGCTGTCGTAGCAGTACACGACCACGGGCTTGCCGCGGTCCAGTTGCTTCGCGCTCGTTGCATCGAGGCTCTTCAGGGGGATGTTGACGGCTCCGGGCAGGTGCGCCTCGGCGAACTCCTCCGCCGGCAGCACCTCGACCAGCTGTGCACCGTCGGCCAGGAGCCGCTTGAGGGCCCGGAGATCCACCTGCTCAGGCATCAGGCCGCCTCCGTCTTGGCCGCGCTCAGGGCCGCCCGCACGAGCGCATCGGGAACCCGGCCACGTAACCCGTCCCGGCTCGGGTACAGACGGCATTTGAGACCGAAGTCGGTGCGCTCGCTCGCCGCCGGCTCCACGTCCTCACCGTTGATCCGCAGGGTCGGCGAGCCGAGGAACCGCTGCTGCTCGGCGGTCTGCGGCGAATCGACGCGCGTGAGCTCCACCGGCGCATCCACGCCCGCCTCGGCCATCAGCTCGCGCAGCCGCGGCAGCAGCGCCTCGTGACTCGGGCAGCCGTCGAAGTAGAGGACCTCAACCTTCATGCACATGCCCAGGGTAGACGAACAGGTGGAGCTGATCGACCAGGCCGGGGCGAACATCTCGTAGGTCCGGCGGCCCAGCAGAAGGCCGCCGGCGGCGCCCATGCTCCGTCTCCTTTGCGGGTTGGCGGGCGGGGCGGGGTCAGATGCCAACCGCGGCGCGCGCTTCATCGGGATCGGCGTAGTGGACCATCTCCACCACCTTCCCGTCCCGGAACGTGGTCACGTTGGCGACCAGCTCCCCAGGAGGGCCGTCCCCCGCGGGGCGCATGACCACGACGACCTTGTCCCCGGCTCCGATCAGCTCCACCAGCTCTCCGACGCCCCGCCGCCGGCGCGCCTCATCCATGAACTGGAGCGCCTGGTCGCGGTTGCGGCAGGCCCCCGGCCCGTCCGGGTCCCCCCCGTGCCATTTGACATCCGGATCGAGCAGGTCGCTGAGCACGTCGAACTCACCGCGGAGCGCGGCCTCATAGCCACGCCGGGCAAGCTCGAGGTTGGTTCCCTGCATGCCCCGATTGTCCCACCCGGGGCAGCCCGTGGGCCACCTTGAGGAGGGCCACCTGGGCCCTCAGTAGCCTGGAACCAGTCAGCTCAACCGGAGAGGAACGCGGCGCAATGGATCGCAAGTGGTGGACCCTGGTGGCGGTGTGCGTGGGGACGTTCATGCTGCTGCTCGACGTCACCATCGTCAACGTTGCCCTGCCGGCGATCCAGGTGTCCCTGAAGGCCAGCTTCAGCGACCTGCAGTGGGTCGTGGATGCCTACTCACTGGCCCTGGCGGCGCTGCTGCTGACGACCGGTTCGCTGGCTGACCTGTTCGGGCGCCGCCGGGTGTTCGTGATCGGGCTGGTCATCTTCAGTGCGAGCTCACTGGCCTCCGGCCTGGCCTCGGATCCGCTGTGGCTGAACATCGCCCGCGGCGCCCAGGGCATCGGTGGCGCGGCCATGTTCTCGACCTCCCTGGCCCTGCTGGGCGGCGCCTTCCGGGGCCGCGAGCGCGGAACTGCGTTCGGCGTCTGGGGGGCGATCACCGGCCTCGCGGTGGCGATCGGGCCGGTCATCGGCGGCGCGCTCACCACGGGGCTGTCCTGGCGCTGGATCTTCCTGGTCAACGTCCCGATCGGCGTTCTCGCCGTGGTCATCTGCCTGGTGCGGGTCGATGACTCCCGCGAGCGCAGCGCGCACCGCATAGATCCGATCGGCGTGCTCGCCTTCAGCGGCGCCCTCGGCGCCCTCGTCTACGCCCTGATCAAGGGCAACAGCTCGGGCTGGGGCTCCACGGTCATCGTCGGCTGCCTGATCGCCGCGGCGATGTTGCTGATCGTGTTCCTGATCGCCGAGCTGATCCAGGGTGAGAACGCGATGTTCGATCTCGGGCTGTTCCGCAAGCCGACCTTCACGGGTGGGTCGATCGCCGCCTTCTCCCTGTCCGCCGGCCTGTTCGCGATGCTGCTCTACCTGACCCTGTACCTCCAGGACGTGCTGCGCTTCTCGGCCCTGCAAACCGGCCTCAGGATGCTCGTCCTGTCCGGCGGGATCCTGCTCACCTCGACGCTGGCCGGCCGACTGACGGCGCATGTTCCGATCCGTCTCCTGATCGCCCCCGGCCTGGCCCTGGTCGGGGTCGGCCTGCTGCTGATGCGCGGTTTGGGGGCGGACTCGCAGTGGACCCATCTGGTCCCGGGCTTCATCGTGGCCGGCGCGGGCACCGGGCTGATCAACCCGCCCCTGGCCTCAACCGCGATCGGCGTCGTGGCGCCGCAGCGGGCCGGCATGGCGTCGGGCATCAATTCGACCTTCCGCCAGGTCGGTATCGCGACCGGGATCGCCGGTCTTGGTTCGCTGTTCTCGCACAAGGTGCGCACCGAGATCGAGACGCTCCTGGCTCATGCCCCCGCCATCAGTCCCCACATGGCCCACCGCCTGGCCGAGCGGGTCTCGCAGGGCAGTGGCGTGAGCGGCGGACTGAGCAGGCTCCCGCCGGCCGCTCGGCCCGCGGCGATGCACGCCGTCCGGTCCGCCTTCGTGGCCGGGCTGAACGAGATCTTCCTGATCGGCGCTGTCCTGACGCTGGTGTCCTCAGTGCTCACGCTGGCGCTGATCCGCAGCCGGGATTTCGAGGCTGGAGCCGCCCGGGGACCCCACACGGACGCCCAGGCCGCAGACCGGGCGCAGGCCCCCCACGCGTCCTTAACCGAGTCCGCAAAGTTCGTTTAGCGCCGGTTCAAGCCCGGTAACGAACTTGTGGATATCCATGAAAGTGGAGCGTCAGGACAGCCGCCGAATCAGCCGAATCCGGACCAGCCGGTGGCTGAGCCGCCCTCGCCTTCGGCCGAGCGTGCCCGCCGTGGCGGTGATCACGCTGCTGGCCTTCAGCGTGGTGGCGATCTCGGGCCTGGCCGGCGCGGCCGACTCCGACCAGCAGCGCCTGCCCCGGGCCACGCTCACCCTGGCGCCTCAGCCGGCGCCGATCCCCATTCCCCGCTCCTACCTCGGGCTGTCCACGGAATACTGGGCGCTCCCCCTCTACGCCCGTCATCTGGCCACCTTCGAACGGGTGCTGGGACTGGTGCACGTGCCCGGGGACGGTCCGATGGTGCTGCGCGTGGGTGGGGACTCGGCTGACCACGCGTTCTGGGATCCTCGCCTGCGCGCCCTGCCGCGGTGGGCCTTCTCGCTCACCCCCGAATGGACCCAGTGGATGGCCGGGATCGTCCACCGCCTCGGCGTGCGGCTGATCATGGATCTGAACCTGATCACCGATACCCCACAGACGGCAGCGCAATGGGCGTGGGCGGCCGAGTCCCGGCTTCCGCGGCACAGCATCCTCGGCTTCGAGATCGGCAACGAGCCCGACATCTACAGCCGGAGGGGCTGGATGCGAGTCACCGCCGGCGATCTCCTCCCGGGTCACGGGCTGCCGACGGCGGTGACCGTGAAGGACTACCGCAACTGGTTCGTGTCCTACGCCTCGGCCTTGCGACAGGTGGCCCCGCATCTGCCGCTGATCGGCCCCGCGGTGGCGGAGCCCCGGGCCCATTGGCGCTGGGTCCGGGCGCTGCTGGCCGCACCTCCCCCCGGCCTGCGCATGATCAGCGTGCACCGCTACCCGTATTCGGGGTGCGTGCGGCGGCGGTCGGCCAGCTTCCCGACGATCGCCCGCATCCTCAGCCCGCAGGCCAGCACCATCCTGGCCGCCCGGCTGGCCCCGATGATCGCCGCCACGCACCGAGCCGGCTTCCCGTTCCGGCTGACCGAGCTCAACTCGGTCACCTGCGGCGGCCGGCGGCGCGTCAGTGACGCCTTCGCGACCGCGCTGTGGGCCCCGGATACGCTGTTCGCGCTGCTGCAGGCCCGGGCCGACGGGGTCAACCTGCACGTGCGCGCAAATACGATCAACGCGCCGTTCGCGTTCACTCCGCGGGGCCTGTTCGCCCGCCCCCTGCTCTACGGCCTGGTCATGTTCGCGCGCACGCTGGCCGGCGGCAGCACCCTGATCCCCGCGGAGCTTCACGGCGCACGTTCCCTGAACCTGGACACGTGGGTGGTGAAGCTGCGGACCGGAGGCCTGCACATCCTGGCCATCGACAAGGGGCGCCATTCCGTGCGGCTGCTGCTGCGCCTGGCCGGCCACACCCCGGCCACCGTCCAGGAGCTGCGCGCGGCCGGTCCCGCCGCCCGCTTCGGGGTGGAGCTGGCCGGGCAGCACATCGGGCCCCAGGCCCAGTGGCTCGGCGTCCCGCAGAGCCAGTCGGCTCCGCCTTCACGCCGGGGCTACCTGGTCACGGTCCCCCGCTACAGCGCCGCCCTGATCAACGTGCCGAGAGCGCCGGCGGCAGCGGTCAGCGCACCCGCGATGGCCGGGCGCCGGCTACAGCGCCGATAGGAGAAGGCCGCCGGCCAGGCCGATCATCGTGCTCCAGACGATGATCGTGGCGGTCAGGCGCTGGTCGAGACCGTAGGCGTGTCCGACCAGCAGCGAGTTGATCCCACACGGCATCGCCGCCTGCAGCAGGTAGGCGCTCGGCATGCGGACGAGCAGCAGCGACAGGACGCCGAGGATGGCGGGGCCGGCCGCCATGCGCAAGGCCACGGCCGCCGCCACCCGCCGGTCGGGGCGCTCGAGCAGCGGCGCGCCGTCCTCGCGGCGCTCGGAGGCGAGCAGGATCCCGACCACGAAGAAGCCCAGGATCATCAGGGCGGCGACCAGGCCGTGGGAGATCGCCGGCAGCGGCGCCGGGGCCAGGGCCGGGGTGGCCAGCAACCCGGCGACCACGCCGATCAGGGGCGGATTCCGGGTCAGGAAGGTACGGACGCGGCGGAGCGGACCGCCGGCCGCCCGCATCCCGAAGGTCGCCCCGACCCCGAACCCGACGGTGAACAGGACCGGCCCGCTGACCAGCTGGTCATAGGCCACCGCCGCCCCCAGCGAGCGACTTCCGAGCAGGGCCACCGCCATCGGCAGGCCGAGGTAGCCGGTGTTGACGATCACCACGGTGCAGATGACCGCGCCCAGCTCCGGTCGCGGCAGCGCGAGCAGGCGGCGGCCAACCAGGTAGGCCAGGCCGGCCAGGATCCCGATCATCGCCCAGGCCAGCCCAATCCCCACCCCCGCCCCCACCGTGACCCGGAGATGGGCGATGTTGACGTAGGACACGAACGGGACCAGCGCGTAGAGCATCCCGCGCAGGATCACGGCCGCCGCCTGGGATGCGTTCGCAGAACGGCGTTCGTAGGCGAGCCCCGCGCCGGTGGCGAGGATCACCGCCACGGCCACCAGGATCACCGGGCTCGGGGCGGGGCAGCGGTGGGCGGGACGACGCCCTTCGAGTCGGTTGCTGGAAGGATGGCCAGCCGATGTTGGCAGAGTCAGACCTCGATCCGGTCCGCGAGCGCTGCGGCAACGTGCTGGCCGGCAACTGGCGCCAGGGCCGCCGGGACAGCGACGGCGTGCCGTTCGCCTACACCTGCCCGAGTCCCGGCCGCTATCCCTGGCAGTGGTTCTGGGACTCGTGCTTCACGGCCGCCGTATGGCGGCGGTTTGACCCCGGTCGCGCCCGGCGGGAGCTCGAATCGCTGCTCGCCGCCCAGCGTGAGGACGGCTTCATCGGCCACACGATCTTCTGGAACGAGCCCCTGGCCGGAAGCCAGAGGTTCACCTACAACGTGACCGCACCCGCTGCCCCGATGACGGCCAGCATCCAGCCGCCGGCCCTGGCCTGGGCGTGGCGGATCGCGGTCGGCGACCCGCGTGAGCAGGCCGGCATCCGCCGCCAGCACGAGTGGCTGGCCGCAAACCGTGATCTCGACGGCGACGGGCTGCTGTGGATCGTCCAACCGGATGAGTCGGGACTTGACGCCTCCAACCAGTTCGACCCGATCTGGGGCGGGCGGAGCCACGGCCGCGCGGGCTTCCTGCTGCTGGTGCGGCGCAACCGCCGCCTCGGCTTCTCCCTCAGCCGGATCGCGGCCGCCGGCGGTCCCGTCTGTCTGGAGCTGGTCACCAACGTCCTCTACAACCTGTCGCGCCTGGCCCTCGGGCAGGAGTCGCTCACGCCGGCCCTGATCGAGCGCTGCTGGGACGAGCGCGGCGGCCTGTTCCGCTCGGTGGGGCGCCCCGCCCCCGCGCGTCCGCTGCCGGCCACGGTCGCCTCCCTGGTGCCGCTGGCGCTGCCCGACCTGCCCGAGCCGATCGGGCGGCGCCTCGTCGAGGAGCATCTGCTCGACGCGGGCCAGTTCCGCACGCCCGTGTTCCCGCCGTCGGTGTCGGTGGCCGAGCCGGGCTTCACGCTGCGCGACACCGGCCGCCTCGGTCAGCGGCTCTACTGGCGCGGGCCGACCTGGGTCAACGCCGCGTGGCTGGTGTGGCTCGGCCTCGTCCGGCTCGGTTACCGAGAGCCGGCGGCCGAGCTGGCCGGGCACCTCGGCGCGGCCGTGGCCCGCTTCGGCCTGCGCGAGTACTACAACCCGTTCACGGGCGCCGGCATGGGGGCGATCAACTTCGGCTGGTCGGCGCTGGTCCTGGAGATGCTCGAGCCCGATCCGCGCGCCGGCCGGAGCTACCTGCCCGGCGGGAGCCGCGCAGCGGGCGGACCGACGGTCCCGGGGGCGGAGATCCCGCCTCGCTAACGTCTCGGTCATGGAAACCGATCACGATCTGAACCTGACCGAGGAGCAGTGGCGGGAGCGCCTCTCCCCGGAGCAGTACGCGGTGCTCCGTGAGCAGGCCACCGAGCGCCCGTTCACCGGCCGCTACGTCGACGTCAAGGCCGACGGGACCTATCGCTGCGCGGGCTGCGGCGCCGAGCTGTTCAGCTCGGACACCAAGTTCGAGTCCGGCAGCGGCTGGCCGAGCTTCTACGAGCCGGCCGTGGCCGCTCACGTCGAGCTCCACGAGGACCGCAGCCACGGGATGAGCCGGACCGAGGTGCGCTGCCGGCGCTGCGGGGGCCATCTCGGCCACGTGTTCCCGGACGGACCGGAGCCGACCGGCCAGCGTTACTGCATCAACTCCTGCGCGCTGGAGCTGGACCCCGCCCAGTCCTGAGCTATGAGGGCTGGTCGCGGCGCCACTCGCGCCATTTGACCAGCCCGTAGCCACCCACGACGAGCACCGCCAGGCCGACCGCGGCGTAGATGCCGAAGTGGGTGATCGCATTGGCGGCGGCGGCCCCCGCGAAATAACCCACCAGCCCGAAGGTCACCCCCCAGGTGATCCCGCCGAGCGCGTTCCAGGCGAAGAACTCGATGAAGCGCATCTTGTTGATCCCGGCCAGCCACGCGGCGGCGAACCGCACCAGCGCGATCCAGCGGGCGAAGAACACCGCCTTGGGCCCATGCTTGGCGAAGAACCGGTCACCGGTGGCGATGACACGCTTGCGCCGCTGGTGAAACGGGCCGCGCGCCTCGAGCACGTCGCGGCCGAAGCGGCGGCCCAGGAGATACCCGAGGTTGTCGCCGATGATCGCGGAGGAGACCCCGATCAGGATCACCAGCCAGATCTGCAGCTTTCCCTGGCTGGCCAGCACGGCGGCCAGCACCAGCGCCGTCTCTCCCGGTGAGGGGACGCCCATCGACTCCAGGCCGATGATCGCCGGCAGCAGATAGCCGAGGCTGCTCGAGACGCTGATGATCGCGCCGACGGCGAGCGTGAGCGTGCTCATCCCCACACCCCGCTTCCGGTGGCCGGTTCCAGGTGGCAGCCGCCTGTCTCCCGCGGCTCCCGGGCGATCCTCACGGCTCGGTCCAGGGCTTTCTCAGTACGACCAGCAGCGACAGTCCGAGCGCCAGCGTGCGGCCGCTCCGCAGCCACGCCGCCTCGAGGCGCATCGGCGCCTCGAGCACGTCGTTGAGCCACAGCGGTCCCGTATAGAGGTCCTCACCCGCGCCGGGCTCGGGGCCGCCGTTGCCCTCTCCGGCCGCCGCCGCCTTGCCCCGGCGAGCCAGGCGCACGACCGCAGCGGGCGGGAAGAGCAGGCTGTTGAAGGCACTGATCCGGGCCACCGTCCAGCCCGCGCCCCGTGCGGCCTCGCGCAGCCGGCCCCGGGAGTAGCGCCGGTAGTGGTGGTTGTAGACATCGTGGGCCGACCACAGGAACTGGTGCGCGGGGACGGTCACGAGCAGGAAGCCGCCGGGCCGGCACACGCGGTGCAGCTCGGCGAGCGTGCGCGTGTCGTCCGGCGTGTGCTCGATCACGTCCAGGCAGGTGATGAGGTCGAACGTGTCCTCTGACCAGGGCAGCTCCTCAAGGCGGCCCTGGACGACCTCCCCGAGCCCCCGGTCACGGGCCACGGCGGCCACCTCGGGGTCGAGCTCGATCCCCCGGACTCGCCCGTAGTCGACCAGTTCGAGCAGGGTGCGCCCGGAGCCGCAGCCGGCGTCGAGCACCTCGGCCGGGTGCGGCAGGGGCAGCTGATCGAGCTCGGCGCGGATGATCCGGCGGCGGCCGCGGTACCACCAGTGGTCGTCCTCGACCTCGAGGGTCGCCCGCATCAGTTCCTGATCCATGACCGTGATGCTGTCAGCTAGGGGAGGCGGACAGCGTCCTGGACAGCGCGGGGGCGGCGGGCAGGCGCAGGGTGAACCTCGCCCCGGTGCCGGGCTCGGTGTCCTCGAGGACCAGTTCGCCGCCCATCCGCCCGGCCAGCTCGCGCCCGATGGCCAACCCCAGTCCGAACCCGGCCTGGCCCCGGGTGTCCCGGCCGCGGTGGAAGCGGCGGAAGATCTGCTCGCGCTCCTCGGGCGCGACCCCGGGCCCCTGGTCGCAGACGCTGAGCCGCACGTCTTCGCCCTGCGTGAGCTCGACCCGGAGCTCGGAATCGGGCGGGCTGACGCGGAGCGCATTGTCGACCAGGATGCGCAGGATGCGGGCGATGCTGCCGGGATCACCCAGCGCCCACACCGGCTGTCCGGCGCAGTCGAGCTTCACGCTGATGTGCCGGTCGGCGGTCCCGAGCTCGAACTCGGCCAGCACGGCGCGGCTCAGCTCGCTCAGCTCGACCGGCTCCGAGCGCAGATCGGTCCTGGCGTCGAGCCGGCTGAGATCGAGCAGGTCGGCCGCCAACCGGCCCAGCCGTCGCGACTGCGCCCGCGCGCGGAGCAGCAGGGCTCGCGCGTCGTCGAGGTCGGGCTCGGGGTCGTTCAGGTCATCACCGAGCAGCTCGAGCATTCCGTCCAGCGAGGTGAGCGGCGTGCGCAGCTCGTGCGAGGCGGTGGCCACGAACGACCGCCGTGCCTCCTCCTGCTCGCGCAGGCGGGCCTGCATCGTGGCCAGGGTCCGGGCCAGGTCGCCCACCTCGTCCCGGGCCCGGTCGACGGGCACCACCACGGCCGGGCTCTCATGGGTCAGCTCGAGCGCGGCCTCCCGCAGGCGGCGCAGGCGGCGGACGATCCGCGCCGACAGCGGGACGCCCAGCATCAGGGCCAGGATCAGGCCGGCCAGGGCGGCGGCGGAGAAGGCCTGCCGCACCACGGCCACGGCACCGGGGACCTGGTCGATCGGCTTGCGCACCGCGAGTACGTAGAGGAAGTCGTCCGCGCTCGTGAACGGAATCGCGGCCCGCGCATACTCGCGGCCGTCGATCGTCCCGAAGCTGTAGTTCGAGTGCCGCGTCCGAAACGCGGCGGCCACGTCACCGTAGGTGTCATCGATGGACGCGTCGGCGTTGGGGGGCAGCAGCGGCTGGCCGTGGGGGGCATAGGGTCCGGGATTGCCCAGCACCACGGCCAGAAGGGGCCCGACCCGCTGGCTGAGCTGGTCACGGGCGGCCAGCAGCCGGGAGTACTCCTGCGGCGAGACGGCGATCGCACCGAGCCGCAGGCGGGCGAACCGGTCCTTGGTCCGGTTGGCCTTCAGCTCGTGGATCAGCGTCGCCTTGGTGTTGTTGCGCAGGCTCTGCTCGAGCGGACCGAGCAGGGCCAGGGCGGCCACGGCGAGCGTGGCCACCGTGGTGAGCATGATCACGCCGACGATCCGCCCCCGCAGGCCGAGGGCCCCGCGGCCGGGGATTCCCGAGGGCAGCCGACGATCCCGGCGGAGCCGGCGTGAGCTCCGGGGACCCTGCTGGGCGGACACCTACGTGCTCCGCGCCGGGCGCCCTGCCAGTTCGGGAACGCCCGGCACCATCACGGGCTCCGCAGGCGGTACCCGGCGCCGCGCACGGTGAGGATGTAGCGCGGCTTCTCCGGCTCCGGCTCGAGCTTCTCGCGCAGATGACGGATGTGCACATCGATCGCACGCGGGTCGCGGTAGGCGCTGTCGCCCCAGATCGCCCGGAGCAGCTCCTGGCGGTTGAGCAGCCGCCCAGGATCGGACATCAGCGCGTCCAGCAGCTCGAACTCGGAGAAGGTCAACCTGACCGGGTTGCCGTCGATCTTGACCTCGCGCTGCGCGCGGTCCAGCGCGATCGGACCGACGGTCAGGACCTCATCCCCCATCGAGCGGGTGCCCGCCCGCCGCAGCACGGCCCGGATCCGGCTGCGCAGCTCGGCCAGGCCGAACGGCTTGGTCACGTAGTCATCGGCGCCCGCCTCGAGCCCCAGCACCGCGTCGGCCTCTGAGTCCAGCGCGGTCAGCATGATGATCGGGACCACGTTGCGCCGCCCGCGCAGCGTCCGGCACACCTCATAGCCGTCGGGCCCGGCGCCGAGCGCCACGTCGAGCAGGACGATGTCGAAATGCTCGGTGCTGGCGCGATCGATCGCCGCCCGGCCATCGGCCACGGCCAGCACCCGGTGACCCTCGCGCGAGAAGGACCGGGTCAGCATCTCGCGCAGGTCCGACTCGTCATCGACGACCAGGATGCTCAGCGAGGCGTCGGTCGCGCGCGGGGCCGCCGGCGGCGCCTGGGTGGGTGGTTCAGCCGACATGGGGCGATCGTACCGGCCCACCCCGTCGCCGGTCCGGGTTACCGTCGCCCGAGGCCGTATCAGAAGGCGCCCGGGATCGCGAGCGGGATGAAGATCGTCATGGCCGCCGCGGCCGCGCCGACGCTCAGGTTTCGACGACAGCCGTGCTGAAGACCGTCGAGCAGGAGCAGTGCGAACAGCGGCGCGCTGAGCCGGGTGTCCGACCAGGCGTCGCCGAGGGCTGGGACCAGGATCCCCAGGCTCACAGCACAGGCCGCGAGGCTGGTCACGGTCACCCGGCGGCGCAGCGACACCCCGGCGCTGATCACCGCGGCGACGATCAGCACCACGTACGCGGTGTCCCAGATCGCCATCGGCCGGTAGCCGCGCCACGCTCTCCTGACCTCCTGCACGAGGTTGGTCAGCGGCAGATTCAGCGGAGCTCCGCCCACCGGCCCTCCGTAGCGCACCGTGATGTAGGCCTGCCAAACCGCAAACGCCGCGCTCGGGATGAGGATCACCGGCCACGCCTGCGCAAACGCCTGCCGCCTTCCTGTGCCTGACCCGCGCTCCCGCCATCGGCCCACGCCCGCCTCGACGGCGATCGCCACCACCGCCAGCATCATCACCTCGCGCGTCAGCACGGCAACGGTCAGCGCCAGGGCGGCCGGCCAGCGCCGTCGATGGCTCCAGCACAGGATCCCGGCCACCAGGCTGGTCACGGCCAGCGGGTCGCTCAGGTCCCGGAACACCGGCAGCAGCATGCCCGGCATCAGGGCGAGCGCGACCGTCCATCCCGTCGACCAGCCGCGGCGCCGGGCGTAGAACGCGAACCCCGTGGCCAGGCCCACCAGGACCAGGAGGTTGGCCAGCAGCAACGCCAACGGGACCTTCGAGGATCGCCCCCCGGCGAGCAGGAAGGCGAGCGCCGGATAGGCGGCGCGCTGCATCCGGAAGCCAGATCCGGTGGCCCGGAGCGCACGCACCGTCGAGTCATGGAGCAGCAGCGGATCTCGGGCCTGCAGGTAGAAGAACTGGCCGTCGTAGCCAGTCGGTGACAGGATCGGGGCCCCGCGCGGAGGATGGGTGACATGGGCCTGGCTGCTGCCGAACTGCACCAAGCCGGTGAGCTCGCCCCGGTAGGCGCTCAGCCGCAGCCCCACCGCGAGGGCCAGCACGACGACGACGACCCCGACGGGGATCCCCACGCCGGCAGCGGCGCGGCGCAGGCCACCTGCTGATTCACGGATCTCGAGGCGGACTTGGGTGGTGGACATCGGCAGACTCCTGCGCGAGCGCGCGACGGGTCCCAAATGACGCGGGACCGGATGCGTGTTATTCGGCCGCGGCGGTCCGGAGCTTGAACAAAAGCCGACCGAAGCCGGCGGCCCGCGGCTAGATGCGCCCGGCGATCTCGAGATCCGAGGCCGGCAACCGCGTCTGTGACCGGGCCACGGGCGCCCGCCGCGGTACCAGGCGACCGGCCGCCGCCACCGCCCACAGGACGACCAGCCAGGTCAGGGTGGCCAGCGCAACGTGCACCCAGACCATGTCGGTCGGCAGGTGGAGCTCGTACTGGACGCTGCCCACCAGTCCCTGGGCGGCCAGCAGCACGCCGAGGATCGTGATCGGCTCGAGCGCCCGCTCATCAGCGCCCCGGTGGCGCATCAGGAACCAGACGCCGACCACGGCCACGCCGAACAGGGCGGCGATCGTGGCGTGCCGGTGGATCACCCACATGAGCGTGTTGGCGCCCTCGAACGTGAGCCGGTGGATGCGCTGGCCGGGCGATCCGCCCGCGTGGGGCCCGGCGGCGGTGGCGGCGGTGCCCACGAAGATCGTCAGCGCCGCCAGCGGACTGAGCGCGCGCACGGACCAGACCGTCACGCGGTCGGTCGAGCGCGGCCGGCGGCCGGGTTCGTGACGCGCCCGCCAGGCCAGCCCGGCGGCGCCGGCCAGGATCAGCATCGACAGGCAGAAGTGGGCCATCACGAAGCCGGGGGCCAGATGCTCGCGGACGGTGAAGCCGCCGAGCACCGCCTGCGCGAGGACGCCCAGCGGCAGGGTCAGTGCCAGCACCAGCAGATCGCGCCGGAACGGCCGCCGGGTGGCGGCCAGGACGACCGTCACCAGGGTGAGCACGCCGACCAGCCCGGACAGGGCACGGTTGCCGAACTCGATCAGCGCGTGGGTCGAGAGCGGCGGCAGCGGGCCGCCGTAGCAGCGCGGCCAGTTCGGGCAGCCGAGACCCGAGCCGGTCAGCCGAACGGCGGCGCCGGTCATCACGATCAGCGTCAGGGCGATCAGCGTCGCGTCAGCCACGCGGCGGAACTGCTGCGGGGTCAGGGCGAGGCGGTCACGCATCGGATCAGTAGGTGAAGGGCAGCGACGGGGCGAGCACGGCCAGCCGGGGGGCGGAGCGGTCCCGCTCAGAGGCGATCAGCTCCAG
>DASVYO010000061.1:0-1963 GCA_036392135.1 Solirubrobacteraceae bacterium | reverse complement strand
CACTTCGGCCTCACCGGCCTGGCCACGATGGGCGCCAACCTGGCCCGCAACGTGGCCCACCACGAGATCCCCGTCTCCGTGCACAACCGCACGACGAGCCGGATGACCCGGTTCATCGACGAGCACGGGTCCGAGGGACCGCTCGAGGGCTTCGAGTCCACCCAGGACTGGATCGGCTCGCTGGCCCCTCCGCGCGTGGTGATGAGCATGGTCCAGGCCGGACCGGCCACCGATGCCGTGATCGACGAGGTCGTGCCCCAGCTCGAGCAGGGCGACATCGTGATCGACGGGGGCAACGCCAACTTCCGTGACACCCAGCGTCGCCATGCCGCGCTGGCCGCGAAGGGCATCCACTTCCTCGGCACCGGCGTGTCGGGCGGTGAGGAGGGCGCCCTGAACGGGCCCAGCATCATGCCCGGGGGCGATCGCGAGCCCTACGACGAGGCGGTCAGGCCGATCTTCGAGGCGATCGCCGCCCAGGTCGACGGCACCCCCTGCTGCACCTACGTGGGCCCCGACGGCGCCGGCCACTACGTGAAGATGGTCCACAACGGCATCGAGTACGCCGACATGCAGCTGATCGCCGAGAGCTACGACCTGCTCCGCCACGGCGCCGGTCTGGATGTCCAGGAGATCGCCGAGCGCTTCCGCCGCTGGAACGAGTCCGAGCTCGAGAGCTTCCTGATCGAGATCTCGGCCCGGGTGCTGGCCAAGACCGATAAGGCCACCGGCAAGCCGCTGGTCGACGTGATCCTCGACGCCGCCGAGCAGAAGGGCACCGGCCGCTGGACGGCGCAGAACGCCCTCGAGCTGGGCGTGCCGCTGACCGGCATCACCGAGGCCGTGTTCGCGCGGACGCTGAGCGCGCTGAAGGACGAGCGCGTGCACGCCGCCGAGGTGCTCCAGGGGCCGTCCGGCCGGGGCGGCGACGCCAGCCTGGTCGACGACCTCGAGCATGCCCTGTACGCCTCCAAGATCGTTGCCTACGCCCAGGGCTTCGCCCAGATGGCGGCCGCGGCCGATGATGAGGGGTGGAAGATCGACCTGGGCGCGATGGCCACCATCTGGCGAGGCGGCTGCATCATCCGCGCCCGCTTCCTGGACCGGATCCGCGAGGCCTACGACGGCCAGCCGGACCTCAAGAACCTCGTCCTGGCCGACTTCTTCACCCAGGCCCTGGCCGAGGCCCAGGATCCCTGGCGGCGGGTGGTCGCCCGCGCCGCGGAGCTGGGCATCCCCACCCCGGCCTTCTCATCCTCACTGGCCTACTACGACGGGTATCGCCGCGCCCGGGGCCCGGCCAGCCTGATCCAGGGACTGCGAGACCTGTTCGGGGCCCACACCTACCGGCGCATCGACCAGGAGGGGACGTTCCACACGATGTGGGGCGAGGACGGGCGCGAGGTCCAGCAGTAGGGCCCCGCCGGCCACCCGCGGGTCAGTTCAGCAGCCCGATCCGGAGCGCCTGCTCGGGCGCCAGGTAGACCAGCCAGTGCCGGTCGCAGTCGGGACAGGTGCAGCGCACCGACGGGTCGTGGCCCTCGAGCGCGCCCTCCCACTGCACCTGCTCGCTGCCCAGGCAGAGCGGGCAGGCCAGCGACGCGGTGACCAGCTCGGGCGGGTCACCGGGACGGAAGCGGGCCACATCGGCCAGACCGAGCACGTCCTCAGCATCCCGCGCCGGCGGGCGCCCGGCAACCGCGAGCCGCCCACAACCCCCTGATCGGGGGGAAGCGGCTCCCGGTCATCCGGTTCACGCGGGTCTCAGCGCAGCCCCGGCAGGGTCGGCGTGCCCTCGCTGCGGACGGCATCGAGCGACGAGGGATCCAATCCCAACAGCGACAGGATCGTGGGCGCGATCGAGGTCGTCTCGATCACTCCGTTCTGCATCCGGCGCCCCCGCTCGACCCCGGGCGCGTAGACGAGCAGGGCCACGTGGCGGTCCTCCAGGTCGGCGCCACCG
>DASVYO010000060.1:0-4749 GCA_036392135.1 Solirubrobacteraceae bacterium | reverse complement strand
GGTCGTCGAGCGGCTCAGCCCGAGCCGACGACCTGCGTGCTGATCGTGGCTCTGAAGGGCAGCGTTTCGTACCCGCACATGCGCCCCGCCGAGCCGTTGTTCTGGACTGCCCCTCCGCCCAGGAGGCGCAGCGTGCCGGTGGCCTCGGTCGGACTGAGGAACAGGATCGTGACCCGCACCCGGGTCCCGGCCGGCCGGCCGCGGGCGGTGAGGCGGGAGGAGAGAACGCCGCTGAAGCTCCCGTCGGGGCCCTGCCGTAGACCGGCAGCCGGGTAGCTCCGGGTCAGCATGAAGGTGGCCATGGCGTCGCTGTACTTGCACTCGCTCAGGGTGCTGCCGATGCGAAGGGCCATCACACGCCGTCCCGAGCGCGAGACCTGGAACGACAGGCTGGCCGAGCCCGGCGGTGTCTCGAAGTAGCGCCCGCCCCTGGTCGGGAGGGCGGGTAGCGCGCCCGCTCGGGTGGCGGTGAAGGTGAGCGGGTCAAAGCCGCCGCCCCGGTCGGCGGCCTGAAGCGTTCCCGTCACCTGCCGCGGAGTGTCGAAGTGGCCGCTCACCATGACCACCACCGCATCGGCGTTGCTGGGCGTGGCGTCCGCAGCCTCTAGGTCCCCGGCGAAGGCGCCGTGGACGATCGGCAGTCCGACGAGCGGGAAGTTGCCGTCGGGCATCGGTTCGCCGACCGGGCCGTGGCGGGTGAGCTCGGGAGATCCGAAGTGAAAGTCGCGCACCCAGGCGCCCGACGGCGAGGTGCGAAAGTCGATCCGGGTGCCGGCCGACGTGACTCCGACGTACCAGGCGGCATTGTTGACGGTGACCGCGCTTCTGGCACCACCCGCCCCGACGATCGCCCCGCACACCAGCGCCGCGAGAACCGCGACGACGACGACACCCCACCGCAAGCCCCGATACGACACGGGACCAACCCTACGCCTGAGTGACGGGGTTGGCAACGCGCACGCCGAGCGCGCACCGCGGGAAACCGGTGAGACCGCCCACAGGTCACGCGCCACTCTGTAGGCTTTGCCTCGACGACGGGGTGGAGGAGAGATGAGGGGTGTTCGCAGGGGGTTTGCCGGTGCCGCACGGCGGGCGCTTGCCTCAGCGCACCTGCTGGCCGGACTGGCTGTGGGCGCTTTGATGATCGTTCCGGCGGCGTCACCCGGCGTCGCCATGGCCGACCCGGCGCCGGAGACGATCTCCGGCTCGGGCACCGTCGGCGGCGAGCAGTATTCGCTGTCGGTCAGCGGCGGCCCCTACGGCCAGGCTCCGGCCGGCTACCTGGATGTGAGCGACCCAACCCCCGGCGCGTACAACTTCCACGCGACGGCCACCTGTATGAACACCGGCGCTCAGGAGGGCGTGATTGGGTTTCGGATCGCCGACGGCTCGAACGCGGGTCGGGGGCTTCTCATAGCGTTCGCAGCACCGGGCTCGCGCCTCAACACCGGGAGCGCCACGGAGGTGATGTGGCTAGTAGTGCTGCCCGCGCCGCCGCCCGTCTGCCCGCCGCCGAGCTCGCCGGAACCGAGCTTTCTGTCGAGCGGGAGCGGCGGGCCCGTCATCGGCCCTCTGCTGAGCTCCGGGGGACCCGTCGACCCCGTGCCGATGCAGACGCGGGCGTTCGACCTCCCGGCACGTGATGCGACGCCGGGCGTGGTCGCGCAATCGCCCGGCGGGACGCCGTGGTTCACCGAGCCGGGAGCGAATCGAGTCGCATTGATCGCCGACGAGCAGATCGGGACCGTGCGGGAATACGCCCTGCCCTCGGGGGCCTCGGCACCAAGCTCGATCGCGCCCGATCTATCGGGATCGTGCTCGAGCTCGGGCTGCGCCGACGTGGGCATGTGGCTCACCGAGCCGGCCGCCGGCGTCATCGGCCACGTAAGCGCATCGGGCGCGACCACCAGCTACGCAGCCCCCGGCGGCGCCGGTCCCGTGTCGATCGGGGGCGACGTCAACGGGGGCGCGTGGTTCACCGAACCCAGCCAGAACAGGATTGGCTTCGTCTCCACCACCGGCCGGGTCGGCTCGTACCGGGTCCCGACACGCGGTGCTGATCCGACGGCGATCACCTCCGACTCGGGCGCCACCGGACTGGCCGGCGATGGCGCCTGGTTCACCGAGCCCGGACGGCGCCGGATCGGCTACATCGACGGCACGGGCCGGATCACCGAGTACCAGCTTCCGACCGGTTGGGGCGCTCCCGCCCTGGTCGTGACCGACGGCGCGTCGCCGGCGGGCGCCTGGTTCACCGAGACCGGGACCACCCTGATCGGGCACATCGACCCCGTAGGGCAGGTGGCTCAGTACCCATTGCCCCCAGGAGACGCCGAGCCCCCGGGGCTCGCCCCCGGCGTCGACCCGAGCGGCCCGATGGCCGGCGGGGGAGGACCGGGGGGCAATGGCGCCGGGGTGTGGTTCAGTCAGCCCGCCGCGGGCCGCGTCGGCTACATGGAGCCCAACGGTCAGGTCTGGGAGTTCACGGTGCCAGGCGCCCATCCGGGCGCAATCGCGTTCGCGCCCACCCTCCCAGGGCCCGCGCTGGATAACTATGGCGGTGCGGAGGGTGTGTGGTGGACCGATCCATCGTCCGGCAGCGTCGGAGTGGCCAGTTTCCCGGTCAACCCGCCGGGGACCGTGTACGCGCAGACCCAACCAGGTCTGAAACCGGAACCGCAGAGCCGCGCCGCGATCTCCCTGCCGTCGCGGATCTCGGTTCGCCGCTCAGCGGTGAGGCTGACCCTCCGGTGCCAGGGATCGATCCCCTGCCGAGGCCAGGCGGTGCTGACCGGGACACCGGCGCCGGGATCGTGGCCGGGGGCCACGTTCGCCACGGCCGGGTTCGGGGTCGAGGCGGGTCACGGCCGGGTCGTGACGCTCCAGCTCAATCGGGTTGGCCGTCGCCAGCTCGCCGCGCATCGACGGGGACTCACGACGGTCTTGATCGTTTACAACAACCACCGCACGGCCCTTCACCGGCTCACCGTGCAGCTGTCTTAGGTCCCGGCGCCCGCACGCTCGTCGTGAGGGGCGGTCACAGAATCATCACCGGACTACCGGAGGGTCGTCGAATCATCTGGGTATGACCTGGACCGAACTCCATTTCCATCTTCTTCCCGGTGTCGACGACGGGCCCGGCACGATGGAGGAAAGCCTCGAACTGGCCGGCGCCGCGGTGCGTGACGGCACACGGACCGTGATGGTCACGCCGCACGTCCACCCCGACCTCATCACCGACCCGAGCGACATCCCCGAGCGCACGCGGGAGCTGGCCGCGCGGCTGGCTCGGGCCCGGGTCAAGCTGGACGTGCGGCCCGGAGGTGAGCTTGCCCACGAGATGGTCGAGCGTCTCTCTGACCGGCAGCTCGAGCTGATCGCGCAGGGCCCGAGCGGCCGCCGGTGGCTGCTGCTGGAGGCGCCCTTCAGCGGCCTCGACGGCAGCTATACGGAGGCGGCCGACGAGCTGCGCGAGCGGGGCTTCGCCGTCGTGGTCGCCCACCCGGAGCGGGCCGAGCCGACGAGGCAGACGGCGGACGTGCTCCGCCACGAGCTGGCGATGGGCAGCGCGCTGCAGCTGAACTGCTGGTCGCTGGCCGGACTGAACGGGGAGCGAGCGCGGAGCTCGGCGCTCCGCCTGCTGCACTCGCCCCGGGTCGTCATCGCCTCCGATGCCCACGGCATCGAGCGGCCGCCGGCAATGGGACTCGGGCTCGACGCCGCCCGCGGCGCCGGACATCGGCAGCCCGAACGGCTGGCCGGTGAGGGGCCGGCGGGGCTGCTCGACCAGGGTCTGGCGGTGATTCAGCCCAGCCTGCGCTGAACCCGGCCGGGTCCCAGGGGTCCGGCGACAGGGCTGTGCCGGGGTCACCGAAGCTCCGCAGCCGAACCGCGGCTCGGTGGCGGCATCGTCTGATGTCAGGGCCTGGCTTGACTGGTGCCGGAGCCCGCGTTTACGCTCCGAGCGACTATGGCTTCAGCACGCCAGCCGTCGTTGGCCGTGCGACTAGGGATCTCCTGGTTGACGAACGCCATCGTCTTGGCCGTGGTCGCCGGCCTCCTGAGCGACGTCCACGTGCGCAACCTGGGGTCGCTGCTGGCCGCCGCGGCGGTGTTCGGGGTCCTCAACACGGTGCTCAAACCATTCCTGCGCCTGATCACGTTCCCGCTGGCCCTTCTCACGCTGGGGGTCGCGTGGTTCTTCGTGTCGATGCTGATGCTGGTGCTGACGCGCGACATCGTCAGCGGCTTCCAGCTGCACGGCTTCGGAACCCTGGTGGCGGCCACGCTGATCGTCTGGGTCGTGAACGTCGTCCTCGACCTGACGCCAGGTCCGTGGCAGATCAGCGGTCACCGGCGCCGGCTGCACGGCCGCAGCGGATGAGTCGCGGGCCCCAGCTCCGGGGCAACCACAGCATCCAGCGCCAGCTACGGCGGATTGGGACGGTCCGCGGGGCGCTGCGTCTCGCAGTCCTGGTCCTCGCAGTCGCGGTCTCGAGTCCGGCGGCCGCGTCGGCGTCCCGACTGTACGTCACGGTGGGAGACTCGGTGGGCGCGGGCTTCGGCGCCACCCCCGGGAACAGTTTCTTCGATCGGTATTGCGCCTACCTGGAGTCAGCCGCCGGCGGGTCGCTCGTCGACCAGTGCGTCAACGATTCGATGGGCGGCTTGACCACCGGCTCGGCACTCAGCGGAGGCACCATCCAGAAGGTCGTGAGCGACATCCATGCGTCCACGGACACGCCCGTG
>DASVYO010000059.1:0-20764 GCA_036392135.1 Solirubrobacteraceae bacterium | reverse complement strand
CCGGGCCGGCGGGCGCGGGCGCGGCGGCGGGGAGGCCGGCGCCGGCGGAGGCGGAGGCGGAGGCGGAGGCGGAGGCGGAGGCGGTCATCCTGGCGATGACCTGGCCCACGGTGACGGTGTCGCCCTCCTCAGCCAGGATCTCGGTGATCGTGCCGGCCGCGGGCGCGGGCAACTCCATGTCCACCTTGTCGGTCGAGATCTCGACCACGGTGTCTCCATCGGCGACCTGGTCGCCGACCTTCACCGACCACTCCAGGATCGTGCCCTCGGTCACCGACTCTCCGCCGGTCGGCGTGACGATCTCGATCGTCTTGCCCTCGGCGCCGCTCTTGGCGGCCAGGCCCTCGGCCTCGGTGCTCTGGCTGGTCGCGGCCTCGGCGGCCGTGGCGGGAGGGGATTCCCCGGAGACGGGGGCCTGCTCCGACGGTTTGACGGTCGCGCCACCGTCGCCTCCGGCCGCGGTGGGTGGGGCGGCGGGGCCGCGGCCATTGCCGCCGGCCGCGATCTCGGCCAGCAGCGCGCCGACGGCGACCGTGTCGCCCTCAGCGGCGTGAATCTTGGTGATCGTTCCGCTGGCCGGCGAGGGGACCTCGGCGTCGACCTTGTCAGTGGAGATCTCGACCAGGGTCTCGTCGGCGGCGATCGTGTCCCCGACCTGCTTGCGCCACTCGAGGACCGTGCCTTCTGACACGGAGTCCCCCATTGCGGGCATCACGACTTCGATCGTGCCTGTGTCAACTGCCATGCCGGTCTTTCACTCTAACGCGTGTCCTGGGGTTCTCCGTGCCCCGCCGCCGGCACCGATCCGGCGGGAACGCCGGCCGCCCGGCGGCGATCGGCGATCACGAAACCGATCGAGCCCGCGAATGGCCCGAGCCCGCCGAGCACCGCCACCGTTACGGCCAGCCAGTAGGGGATCACGCGCAGCCGGGCGGCGGCGATGCAGACCAGGGACATGCCGATCCACAGCAGGCCGTGGCCGAGGCCGAGAACGAACGTCTCGGGCTCCGGATTGGAGAGCACGAACGCGCAGACCAGCAGGGCCAGGTAGACGGTCGAGTGGAAGAACGAGACGCCCTCCAGGCGACGGAAGCTGATCAGCTTCATCCGGTGGCCGCGGACAGCATCCGCCCCAGCCCCCGCAGGGGGGCATCGGCTTCGGAGGGCCACTGCTCGACCGCGGACGGCCACCAGGCGAACTGGTCGTGCTCGGGATCCGGCCTGACCCGGGCTCCGGAGGCCAGCCAGGCCTGCCCTACGAGCAGCACCATGCCCCCCGGGTTCCCGACCAGGGCTTCGACGCTCAGGCGCTCGGGCACCACCGACCACTCCTCCTCAAGCTCGCGGGCCAGCGTGTCGGCCGGGTTCTCGTCGACCTCCACGGCTCCCCCGGCGCCGAGCGCCCAGCGCCCCGCCCACGAGGCCAGCCAGCGAGCCCGGCGGCCGGCCAGCCAGCAGCCCTCGGCGTCGCGGACCACGCACAGGGCCGACAGCGTCTGGACGTCGGAATCAGCGATCAGCCGCAGGGCCCAGCGGGCAGGCTGCAGCTCGAGCTCGAGCCCGTCGCCGACGGCGGCGTAACCCGCCAGGCGAGCGGCCAGCCCGTCATGGCTGGGTGAGCCGCGGCGGCGCAGCGCGTCCAGAGCCTCGTCGGCGGCCTCGGTGGCGCTGGCGTCGGGCTCGAAGGGATCCGAGCGCCATGAGGCCCGCACCCGCGACGGGTCCCACGGGCCACGGGCCAATATGGCGGGCGGGAGAGCCATCGGCCCATACGGTATCCGCCGCCCGCCGCTAGCATCCCCCGGCCGGCCGCCGGTAGGCTCGCGCGGCGTGAGCCGGAGACTGAAGCACTGGGGCTGGGGCTATGAGGACGAGCAGCCCTCGGTTCAGGAGCAGCGGGCGAGCGCCGGCTTCCTGGCCCGGCACCTCGGCTTCGGCTCCTCCGAGCCGGAGGCACCGGTGCCGCTGGACGCGCTGGCGGTCCCACCTTCGCGCCTGACCATTCCGAGCGAGCTCGCCTCGGTGCTCTCCGACGAGCTGCACGAGCGCGTCCTGCACGCCTACGGGCGTTCCTACTCGGACATCGTCCGGGCGTTCCGGGGCCGCTTTGATCACGTGCCCGACCTGGTCGCGCACCCGAGCACGGAGGCTGAGGTCGAGGCCGTGCTGGCCTGGGCCGTGGGGGCCGGCGCGGCGGTGATCCCCTACGGCGGAGGCACGAGCGTGGTCGCCGGCGTCGAGCCGCGCATCGATCCGGACCGGTTCGCGGGCACGGTCACGATCGACGTGCGCGGCCTGGACCGGGTGCTGGAGGTCGACGCGATCTCGCTGTCGGCCAGGATCCAGGCCGGGGCCACCGGTCCGGGGCTCGAGGCTCAGCTCCGTGAGCACGGGCTGACCCTGCGCCACTTTCCCCAGTCGTTTGAGTTCTCGACCCTGGGCGGCTGGATCGCCACGCGAGCGGGGGGGCACTTCGCCACCCTGTACACCCACATCGACGACCTCGTCGAGTCGGTGCGCGCCGTGACCCCGGCCGGGGTGTGGGAATCCCGGCGCCTGCCCGGCTCCGGCGCCGGGATCTCCCCGGACCGGATGCTGCTCGGCTCCGAGGGCACGCTGGGGATCATCACCGAGGCCTGGATGCGGGTCCGGCCGCGGCCCCGCTTCCGGAGCTCGGCCGGGGTGAGCTTCCCCAGCTTCGCAGCCGGCGCGCAGGCCGTCCGGGCCCTCGTCCAGGCGGGTCTGGCTCCGGCCGGATGCCGCCTGATCGATCCGGACGAGGCCGCGCTGACCGGAGCCGGCGACGGAGGCCAGGCCCTGCTCGTGCTCGGCTTCGAGTCCCCGGCGATGGCCACCGAGCCGCTGCTCGGGCAGGCGCTCGAGATCTGTGCCGAGCACGGGGGCACGTGGCGCCCGCGCCCGGCGGGCGCGACCGGCGCGACGGGCGGGACGGGCGGGACGGGCGGGACGGGCGCTGAGCGGGACGAGGCGGTGGGCAGCTGGCGGGAGGCGTTCCTGCGTGCCCCCTATCTACGGGACACGTTCGTGGCCATGGGCGTGCTCTCGGAGACGTTCGAGACCGCCGTGACCTGGGAGCGCTTCCCGGACTTCCACCGCACCGTGACCGAGGCCACGGAGGCCGCGGTCCGTGCGGCCTGCGGGACCGGAAGGGTGACCTGCCGCTTCACGCACGTGTACCCGGACGGCCCGGCCCTGTACTTCACGGTGCTGGCGCCGGCCCGGCGGGGTGAGGAGCTCGAGCAATGGGCCCAGATCAAGCAGGCCGCCGCCGACGCGATTCTGAGGGCCGGGGGAACCATCACGCATCATCACGCGGTCGGCCGCGATCACCGCCCCTGGTACGACCGCCAGCGGCCCGAGCCGTTCGCGGCCGCCCTGCGCGGAGCCAAGCGCGCACTCGATCCCACCGGCGCGCTCAACCCCGGGGTCCTGATCGACGGTTAGAGCGGCGGATCAGCCGAGCGCGGCCCGCACGGCCTCAGCGGCCGGAGCCACATCGGCCGGGAGGCGGTCGAGCAGCTCGCGCCAGCCCGGCTGGGCGGCCAGGGCCGCCCGGATGTGCCGCAGGCCGGCCTCGAGGTCGCCCATCTGGGCGGCTCCCATTCCGGCCCAGAACTGCAGCTCATGCGACTCGGGGGCCCGCCGGCTGGCCTGCAGGTACAGGGTCGCGGCCTCCTCGTGGCGGCCCTCGGCGACCCGTTCGTCGGCCCGGCCGGCCAGCGTGTAGGCGTCGTTCAGCCGGACCAGCCGGGCCAGCTCGTCAAGCGGATCGGGATGATCCTCAACGCGCAGGGTGATCACCGTGTCCCAGGGCTGCCCGCCGGCGGGCACGACCAGCAGGGCGGCCGACTGGCGCCCGCGGATGTCACCGCCCTCGAGCTCGGCCGCATCGAGCGCGGCCAGCAGGCGCTCGGTCAGCGACCCCTGATGCCCTTCGTAGGCTCGCAGCATGGCCGGCCATACGCCGGCGGAAGCCATGATGTTGGCCTGGCAGGAGACGCCCTCGGCCTGACAATCACCGGCAAACGGCATGCACGCGCCGCCGGTGTGGGCGGCCACCCGGCCCTGCGCGTCGACGATCGCCACCTGGCGCGACTCGGCCAGGGGGTCCTCGTCAAGCAGCTGGCGCAGCGCCGCCCCGGCCGCGGCCCCGCGCTCGAGCAGCTCGAGCCCGCGCGGGCCGTAGGCGACCTCGACGTTGGCCTGGGTGGCGATCGCACCGACTCCGGCCTTGGCCCAGGGCACGATCGGGCCCACGCTGAACCAGTGCGACTGGACGGCGACCCCGAGCTCGCCGGTGGCCGGGTCGCGGGCGACGATCGAATAGGTGCCGGGGCGGGCGCGCTCGAGGGTCAGGGCGGACATGGGAGCCGCGAGCATAGTGGGCCGGGGCGCAGCGCTCCGTGGGCGGCGGGGCCGCATGTGGCAGCCTTGCCCGGATGACCACGATCGCCGTAGCCGGCCCGGGTGGAGTGGGCGGATTCGTGGCCGGCGCGCTGCAGCGGGCGGGCCACGAGGTCACCGTGGTCGCGCGTGAGTCGACGGCGGCGCTGATCGGCACCGGGGGCCTGTGGGTGCGCAGCCGGGCGCTTCAGGATGATTTCATCGTCCGGCCGCGCGCGGTCAGCGAGCTCCGCGAGCCGACCGATGTGCTGCTGGTGGCGACCAAGGCCCCGGGGCTGGCCGGCATGCTCGAGCGGATCCGGGTCACCCCCGGGCTCGTCGTCCCGCTGCTGAACGGCATCGAGCACATGACGCTCCTGCGGGAGCGTTTCGGCACCGGCCCCGTGGTGGCGGGCGTGATCCGCAGCGAGGCCGATCGCCCCGCCCCGGCCGAGGTCATCCAGACCAGTCCGGGCTCCCGGATCGATCTGGCCGGCGAGGACGACCGGATCACGGCGCTGGCCGCGCTTCTGCGTGAGGCCGGGCTCGAGGTCCGCACCGGGGACAGCGAGAGTCAGGTTCTGTGGGCCAAGCTGGCCCGTCTGAACGCGCTGGCCCTGACCACCAGCGCCAGCGACCGTCCGCTCGGCTTGATCCGCGCCGACCCGCGCTGGCGCTCGGCGCTGGAGGGCGCCGTCAACGAGACGGTGGCCGTCGCACGGGCCGAGGGCGCCGAGCTCGAGGCCGCGCAGGCCCGGGCCGAGCTCGAGTCGGCCCACCCGGAGCTCGGCTCCTCAATGCAGCGCGACATCGCCGCCGGCCGCGAGCCCGAACTAGACGCGATCGCCGGCGCCGTGCTGAGGGCCGGCAGCCGCCACGGACTGCGCTCGCCGACGGTCAGCTGGCTGGCCGAGCGGGTGGCCGAGCGGGCGGGCATCGCGCCGCCGGCCGGCAGCTAGCCGACCGCGCCCGGTGCGACCGCGCCCGGTCCGACCGTGGATCAGAGTTGGGGGGGCGGATCAGAGCGGGGGGCGGATCGGCGCCGGGGCGTCGATGTAGACCGGCTCGGGGAGCTCCTCGGAGGCGATCGCCTCGATCATCTCGGCCTCCTCCTGCTCCTCCTCGGTGTCGTGCTCGCCGTCGCACAGGACCCGGAAGTTGCCGCTCACGCCGCCGTCGACCTGGAGCACGATTCCGGGCAGGATCTGCTCCCCCTCCTCGAGCCCCAGCCGCTCGATGTCGAAGTGGGCCATGCCGATGCCCCAGCTGTTGTGGTCGGGGTTCTCGCGGTCGTGGGCGGCCACGCCCTGCGCGAAGCGCTCCAGGATCCGGCCCATGGTGGCGTTGTCGACCACGGCCACTAACCCCGCTCGATCAGCTCGATCCGGTAGCCGTCGGGATCCCGCACGAAGCACAGCCGGCTACCGCCCTCGCGCACCGAGTAGGGCGGCTTCTCGGGCTCGATGCCCCGGCTGGCCAGCTGCGTCAGGGTGCTGTCCAGATCGGCGGTGGTGATCGCAATGTGCCCGTAGCCGGTGCCGATCTCGTACGGCTCGGTCTGGCCGAAGTTGTGCGTGAGCTCGAGACGCGGCTCATCCCCATCCTCGGGCAGGCCCATGAACACATTGACCGCCTCATCACGGATGGGGACCCGGCCCTTCTCCTCGAAACCGAGGGCTCGGTAGAAGTCCACCGAGCGGTCGACGTCGAGGATCCGGTAGCAGGTGTGAATCAGGCTCATCTCCAGCTCAGAGGCTACCGAGTAGCGCCGGACCCGAAACCCGGTGCTCGGACGAGCGAGCCAGGCGATGGCACCGGATACGCTCTCGGGGATGATCACGGAGCGCTCGATGAGCGAGACCTGGCTGTCCAACACCTATCTGGTGGCCGATGAGCCCGGCGGGCACGCGGTCATGATCGACGCCGGGGGGCCGGTCGAACCGCTGCTCGAGTACCTGCGCCGGGGCCAGCTCGAGCTGACCCATGTGCTCCTCACCCACCATCACCACGACCACATCGCCGAACTGGACAAGGTGCGTGCGGCGTATCCCGACGTGCCGGTCCTGATCCATCCGCTGGAGCGCGACCTGGTCGCGGCCAGCACCGGGACGATGCAGGAGGGCCAGGCGATCGAGAGCGGAGCGCTCCGGATCGAGCCGCTCCATACCCCCGGTCACACCGCGGGCATGCTGTCACTGCTGGTCGACTCGACCGACGTGTTCACCGGGGACACCCTGTTCCGGGGCTCGGTCGGCGGCGTTCGCGCCCCCGGCCACACGACCTACGCCGACCTCAAGAGCTCGATCATGGACAAGCTGCTGAAGCTGCCCCCCGGAACGCGCATCCATCCCGGCCACACCGACCCGACCACGGTCGCCGAGGAGCTGGAGTCGAACCGCTTCGTGCGGATCTGGCGCGGGGTCGATCCCGAGGGCCAGGAGACGTGCACCGCGCTGGGCGAGGCGGCCACGCTGATTCTCCTCGGGGACGATTACGACGGCGGCCACAAGGCCTGGGTGCGCTGGCCGAACGGTGCCGACGACATCGTGCCCGGGTCCCAGGTCCAGCGGTCGCCCTAGTGCCCAAGCCGCCCAAGAAGGACAAGATGCCCACCTCTCGGGTCAGCCGCACGGCCCGGATCGGCGGGCTGGCCGCGGGCCAGGCCATCCGCCAGGCCGGAACCCGCGCGGCCAACGTGACCCGTGACCGGCAGGGCCGCGAGGCCGCCCTCGAGCGACGTCACATCGAGGCCGCTGAGCAGATCGTGACCGCCCTGGGCACGATGAAGGGCGCGGCGATGAAGGTCGGCCAGGTGCTCTCGTTCCTGGACGTGGGGATGGTGCCCGAGGAGTACCGGGAGGAGTTCCAGCACAAGCTGGCCGCCCTGCGCGATGCGGCGCCCACGGTCACCTTCAAGGACATGCGCAAGGTGATCGAGGACGAGCTCGGCGAGCGCCTGTCGGGCGTGTTTTCCGAGTTCGACCAGGAGCCGATCGCCGCCGCCTCGATCGGCCAGGTGTACCGCGCCCGTCTCACCGACGGTCGCGAGGTGGCGGTCAAGGCCCAGTATCCGGGCGTCGCGGCCGCGGTCCGCTCGGATATGCAGAACCTGGGCCTGATCCTGCGGCTGGCCAAGCGGATCGCCCCCGGCATGGACCCCAAGGCGATCGGCCAGGAGATCCGCGACCGGATTGAGGAGGAGCTCGATTACGAGCTCGAGGCCCAGAACCAGCGCTCCCTGGCCCGCATCTTCCGCGGACATCCGTTCATCGTCATCCCCGATGTCATCACCTCGCTCTCCCACGAGCGGATCATGGTCTCGGAGTTCGTCCGCGGCGTCGGCTTCGAGGAGCTGAAGGGCCGCCCCCAGGAGGACCGCAACCGGGTCGCCGAGATCATCTTCCGGTTCTACTTCAGTTGCCTGTACCGCCACGGGCAGTTCTCCGGAGACCCTCATCCGGGCAACTCGATGCTGCTCGAGGACGGGCGCATGGCGTTCGTCGACTTCGGGCTGTTCAAGCGGATGCCGCCCGGCACGGTCGATCTCGAGGTCCACGTGGCCCGGGCGATCATCGAGGGCGACACCGACACGATCATGCGCCTGGGGACCGAGGTCGGCTTCTTCCGCGACCCGGACAAATTCAACCCCGACCGGGTGCTGGCCCATTTCCGCGCCGCCACCTCCTGGTACACGGCTGACCGCGAGGTCGAGCTGACGCCCGACTACGCCACCCAGGTCCTGATCGACATGAGCGACCCACGCTCGGAGTACTTCGGCTACCTGCGTCAGGAGTCCGCCCCCCCGGATCACATCTTCGGCCGCCGCATGGAGGTGCTGACGCTGGCCGTGCTCTCGCAGCTGTACGCGCGCGGGAACTTCCACCGCATCGCCCGCGAGTGGTTCTACGACGACCCCGGCGCCACCGCGCTCGGCGAGGCCGAGGCCGAGTTCTACGGCCGCGGCGCGGGCTGAATCAGCGCCGGCGCAGGATGCGGGCGCCGCCGATTCATACCTCCTGAACCTGGAACAGGCTGGTCGTGCCCGGCCGGCCGCTGGGCAGCCCGGCCGTGATCCCGACCCGCTCACCGGGCTTGACCCAGCCCAGCTCGACCACGCGCTGGGCGGCGTCGGCGATCAGCGCCTCGGTCACCTCATGGCGGCGCATCGAGGCCGCCTGCACGCCCCACATGACGCTGCACCGCCGCACCGTCTCCCGCCCCGGTGAGAGGCAGTAGATCGGCACCTGGGGCCGGTGGGCCGAGATCAGACGGGCCGAGCGCCCGGACAGGGTCGGCACCACGAGCGCCGCCAGCCCGAGCTCGTGGGCGGCCGAGCAGGCGGTGTAGGCGATCGTGTAGGCGGGGTCCCGGGCATCGCGCCGGACGCGCTCCTCATTCCAGCGCCGATACGGCAGCCCCTTCTCGGTGTGCTCGGCGATCGCCGCCATCATCGCCACCGCCTCGACGGGGAAGGCGCCGACTGCGGTCTCCTGGGAGAGCATCACCGCGTCGGTCCCGTCCAGGATCGCGTTGGCCACGTCGGCCACCTCGGCCCGGGTGGGGCGTGAGGAGGCGACCATCGAGTCGAGCATCTGGGTGGCGGTGATCGACGGGCGCGCCAGCTGGCCGGCGATCCGCAACAGGTCCTTCTGGACCATCGGCACCGTCTCGATCGGCAGCTCGATACCCAGGTCGCCGCGGGCGACCATGACGGTGTCGGCGGCGCGGATGATGTCCACCGCGGAATCGACCGCCTGTGGCTTCTCGATCTTGGCGATCAGCGGCAGCCGAGTGCGACTGCGCACGAACTCGACGTCCTCGGCCGTGCGCACGAACGACAGCGCGACCACGTCGACGCCGATCGACTCGCCGAACCGCAGCATGTCCAGATCCTCCTCCGGCACGGCGGCCAGCCCGCGGGTCGAGCCGGGGATGTTCAGGCCCTGGCGGGTGGCCACCGAGCCTCCGATCTCCACCGCGGTCTCGATCTCCGAGCTCTCGGCGCGGACCGCCCGGACCCGGAGCCGGATCGCGCCGTCGGCGAGGTAGATCACATCGCCGGGATCGACAGCCTGGCACAGACCCGCCCAGCTCACCGACATGCGCTCGTCGTTGCCGATCGCCGTCGAGCCGCACACCAGCGTGAGCGTCTCCCCCGGTTTCAGCTCGGCCACGTCGTTCTCGAGCGCGCCGATGCGGAGCTTCGGCCCCGGGAGGTCCTGGAGGATGGCCACCTGGCGCCCGACGCGCTCCGCGGCCGCACGCACGCGCTCGGCGTTCTCGGCGTGCAGCTGCCGATCGCCGTGCGAGAAGTTCAGGCGCGCGACGTCGAGTCCGGCCTCAACCATCCGGATCAGCGTGTCCGGATCCCGGGACGCCGGGCCGATGGTGGCGACGATCTTGGTGCGGCGCATGCGGGCCCTCACGCTACTTCACGCACGAACGTCGATTGTCAGTGGTCAGTTAACTGCGGCCGGGCGCACCTCCCGCGGGCTCGAAGACCGTCTCCCCATCCGCGCTCAGCCGGCCGCCCCGGCGCAGGTCGCAGATCAGGTCCCAGTGCAGCGCGGACTCGTTCTGACCGCCGCTCTCCGGATACGAGCGACCGAGCGCCAGGTGCACGGTGCCGGCCATCTTCTCGTCCAGGAGGATGTGTCCGGTGGCCCGGTCGATTCCGGTGTTGGTGCCGATGCCGAGCTCGCCCAGGAAGCGCGCGCCGGCGTCGGTGGCCAGGGCGGCCCGGAGGTAGTCCTCACCCTGCTCGGCGCGCGCGGCCACGACCTCGCCGTCGGCGAAGGTCAGCTCGACGCCGGTGACAGTGACCCCCGGCGGTCCGGTCGGGATCGTGAAGCGAATCGTGCCGTTGGCCGAGCGTTCGAGCGGGCCGGTGAACACCTCTCCGCTGGGCATGTTCCGGCGGCCGTCGGAGTTCAGCCACCTGCGATCGGTGACCTCGAGACTGAGATCCGTCCCCTCGGCCTCGATCCGGATCGTCCGGGCCGGCGCCAGCCGGCGGATCAGCTCGGCCTGGCGAGCACTGAGCTCCTGCCAGGCGGCGGCCGGATCGGGCCGGTCCAGGAACAGGGCCCGGCTGACGAACGCGGAGTAACCGGCGGTGGACATCCCGGCCGCCTGGGCCAGCGCCGGCGTCGGCAGCAGGGTCAGGCACCACGGGACCCGGGCGGCCGCCTTCTGCACCTCCCGGCGAGCCACGGCGACAGCGGCGATCAGGGCGGGATCCACGTCGCTCAGCTCGCTCGTGTTGGCCGGCGCGTCGATCCGCAGCCGCCGGTCGAGACCACCGAGCAGCGTCAGCTCCACCGGCGGAGGCTCGCGGCGGTGGCGCTCCCGGGCGTGCCGGTAGAAGTCGGCGCCCGCGCCGGCCGGCGTCAGGCGGATGAACGGCCAGGCGTCGCGGTCGAGGATCGCGGTGTGGAGCGCCACGGCCAGCGGCTCGGCCAGCACGGTCGACTCAACCAGCACCCGCCCCCCGGGCTGAACGTCCAGGCACCAGTCGCACAGCAGCGCCGCGAAGCGCTCGTGGTCGAAGCTCACGGCGTCCCCGAGGTCGAGGAGGTTCACGGCGCCTGGAGCTCGGGAAAGTTCTCGGCCAGATGCCGGCGCAGCGCGTCGCGTACGAACTCGCGCTCCTGCGCGCCGGCCATCCGATAGCGGCCGAGCAGCTCCTTCTGCCGGCTCAGTTCGAGACCGGCGATCTCCCAGGACACGGCCAGCCGCTCGAACAGCAGCTCCCCGGCCCGCTGCCAGGCGTCCTCCCGGTTGCGCCCACCGCCCAACGTCTCGGTGTACTCGCGACGCGACGCCGCGCTCAGCGCACCCCGCAGGCGCAGGACGTTGCCCTCGGCATCGCGATACTCGCTGACCGGGGCGGCGAGCTTGGTGCGCTGGCGGTTGCGGCGGCCCACTGGCCAGCGAGACTAGACGGCGTCAGCCGCGCGGCGCAGCTCGACGGCCACGGGTCCCGTCACGGGGTCGGCGTGCCCGGTCCACACGATGGCGGGCTCGAGCCCAGCCAGCTTGCGGATCGAGGCCCGAGCCGTATCGATATCGGCGTCGAAGGCCGGGTGGGGCAGGCGGGCGGGCCCCTTGCGGCCGGTCTGGGGATCGAGTGTGTAGATGCAGTCCGAGACGAGCGCCAGCCGGTCTGACTCGCGGTAGAGACCGATCAGCCCGGGGGCGTGGCCGGGGAGATCGATGACCCGGAAGCCGGCCACCTCGTCGCCCTCCTGAACGGTGCCGGCGATCCGGACGGCGCCGCCGTCCCAGGCGGGCAGCAGGCGCTTCATCAGCACCCGGCCGTGGGGATCGAGCTTGGCCAGATCCCAGTAGTCGCGCAGGGGCGCATCTGACTCGGCGGCCGCCCGCTCGGACGGATGGCAGTAGACCGGCGCCGCGACGCTGGGCGCCGAGCCCCGGTGGTCGCAGTCGGCATGACCGAGCACGACGCGCTTGATGCCTCCGAGCCGGGCGCCTGCCGCGAGGACGGCCGTGCTCATGGCGCTGATCCCGGCGTCGAACATCGTCACGCCGCCCTCGTCCTCGATGAAGTAGACGTTCATCGTCTTGATCGGAAAGCCGCCGCGCAGCAACCAGACGCCCTCGGCGATGCGCTCCGGTTCGCCTCCGTGGATGCGGTTGCTCAGCTTGGTGCGGGCGTTGGCCAGCCGCGTGAGCCGGGTCTCAGCCTTCGAGCCGGCCGCGGGCAGCAAGCCCAGTTGCCGCGCCACGTCGCCGCTGTCCAGGTAGGCATCGTTGTGACGGATCAGATCATCCTCCACGGTGAGCACGTCACAGCCCTCAATATCGATCCGCGCCCCGTTGGCCACGAAGCCCTGAAACTGGCCGGGGCCGGCGAACGTGGCCCGAACCCGCCAGCGCACGGCAGCGCGCCCGCGTGAGCTGGTCACGTCCAGGATCTCGAAGCGGAAGTCGGGGAAGGCCGCGAACAGCGCGCTGAAGTAGGCCCGGATCCCGGCCGGGGCGATCAGCTCCGGGCCGCCGACGAACCGATCGACCGCGCCCGGCGCCCAGCAGGCGACCGCCGCGGTCAGGTCATGCGCCGACAGGGCGGCGAAGTAGCGCTTGGCGATGTCGCCCGAGCTGGCCATGAAGGTGCCGCAGTCTACGCCGGTGCCGGGCGGCATCGCCGGCGGGAGCGGCGTGCGGTCACGGCCGCTGCCCGGGGCGGTGACATATGGTCTGCCCCGATGACGCGCGCGAAGGAGCTTGGGCGAGGGGAGCGGGTGCTCCCGGGGCTGTGGCGGCTGCGGCTGCCGCTGCCCTTCCCGGGGGTCCCGCACGGCAATGCCTGGGCGATCGCCGCCGGGGATGGCGTGGTCCTGGTCGACACCGGCATGCACGAGCCGGGCTCGATGGCGCAGCTCGAACGAGCGATGGATCAGGTCAACCTGCGGCCCGAGCTGGTCCGCCTGCTGGCCTGCACCCATGCCCACAGCGATCATTGGGGCCAGGCCGGGCCGATCGTCGATCGGGCCGGCTGCGAGTTCCTGATCCACCCCAAGTACGACCTGATGCTGAAGGAGGGACCCGAGCAGGCGCGCGCCCGGCGGCTGGAGGTGGCCCGCCAGAGCGGCGTCTCCGAACCGGTGATCACCGCCTACCTGGAGCGGTCCAAGGACATAGCGAGCGGCGTCGCGCGGGAGATCGCCCCCGACCGACCGCTGGTTCCCGGGGTCGAGATCGAAACCGACCTGGGCACCTGGACGGTGCACGAGACGCCCGGTCACACCCCCTCGCACATCTGCCTCTACCAGGCCGAGCATCGGCTGCTGATCTCCGGGGACCACCTGATGGGACGGATATCGCTGTACTTCGACTTCGGCTACAGCCCCGACCCCGTGGCCGAGTTCCTGGCCTCGCTGGACCGGGTGGACCAGCTCGGCGCCCGTCTGGCCCTGTCCGGACACGGCCGGCCGTTCCTCGACGTGCCCGGGCACATCGAGGGCAACCGCAGGCTGGTCGCCGAGCGGATCGGCGCCACCCTGGCCGCCCTCGGGCCCGAGCCCCGGACCGCGCTCGATATCGCCCCCTCCATCTACGGCGAGCCGATCGGCTTCCACAACGGCCACTGGCTCCTCACCCAGACCCTCTGCTACCTGCACCATCTCGAGCTGCTCGGACAGGTCCGCCGCGAGGATTACGAGGGGACCGAGCTGTGGCGCCCCGCCTGAGTGGCGGAGGCGAGGCCCCAACCTTGACATAGACGTGTCAAGGTGGCTACCGTTCCGCCATGCGCATCGATGAGATCCTGGCCCAGGCCGAAGAACCGGTCTTCTCGTTCGAGTTCTTCCCGCCCAAGACCGATGACGGCGAGCGGGTTCTGGGCGCGGCGCTCGAGTCGCTGCGCCGGTTCGAGCCCGACTTCGTGTCGGTGACCTACGGCGCCGGCGGATCCACGCGCGACCGTACGGTCAAGCTGACCCGGTGGATCAAGCAGGAGCTGGGGATCGAGGCGATGTCCCACCTGACCTGCGTGGGCGCCTCGCGGGACGAGCTGGAGAAGGTGCTCCGCGACATCGAGGCGGCCGGCGTTGAGAACGTGCTCGCCTTGCGCGGCGACCCGCCGAGCGGCCAGACCGAGTGGACGCCCCATCCCGAGGGGCTCAGCTACTCGACGGAGCTGGTCGAGTTCATCCACGCCCGCCACCGGTTCGCCGTCGGCGCCGCCTGCTTCCCCGAGGTGCACAAACAGGCTCCGGATATGGCCAGCGACATCTCCTTCCTGAAGCGCAAGGTCGATGCGGGCGCGTCGTTCCTGATCACCCAGCTGTTCTTCGACAACGAGCTGTACTTCCACTTCGTCGACGAGGCGCGGGCGGCCGGGATCGAGGTACCGATCATCCCCGGGATCATGCCCATCACGGGCGTGGCCCAGATCAAGAAGGTCACCGACATGTGCGGGGCCACGATCCCGCCGGAGCTGCTCTCCCAGCTCGAGCTGCGAGCCGGCGACGGTGACGCGGTGCTGGAGCTCGGCGTCTCCTACGCGACGCTCCAGTGCGCCGAGCTGCTGGCCCGCGGCGCCCCGGGCATCCACTTCTACACCCTGAACCGCTCGCCGGCCACGCGGGCCATCCTGTCCGCGCTGAAGCTGCTGCGGCCGTGGGTGGCGCGCGACGTGGTCCGCACGGGCGCCTGACCGCGGGGCGCCTGACCCGGATCAGCCCGGCGGGGGCGTTATCTCGACCGCGTGGGCGACCATCGGCCGGCCGTCCTGCTGGTAGCGGATGTCGATCTCGTCATTGCGCTTGTAGGTGCCGATCCCCCAGAAGCCCAGCAGCCAGGCGCGCAGCCCCAGCTTCTGGCGGACCAGCTCACGCGTGAAGACCAGTTCCCCGCCGGCGACGCGGTAGTCGGGCCCGAGCTCCTGGCGCACGCCGTTGACGTACACCTCATAGGGCGGACGCACGCCCGGCGGCAGCGTCACGCGCCACTCACTCATGGTTGCACCAGGTCTGACGGCAGCAGTGAGAGCACGACCACGTCGACCCGCTGGCCGCGCTCGCGCAGGTAGGCCCGCAGCACCCCCTCCTCCGTGAATCCGGCCCGGCGGGCGGCGCTGATCATCGGCACATTGTCGGGCTCGGTGAACAGCTCCAGGCGCTGCAGGCCGCAGGCCGCGAACAGCCAACGCCCCAGCACCGGCAGCGCCGCCGAGGCCAGGCCGTGACCCCGCCGGCCGGGCATCACCCAGACGCCGGCCTCGGCCCGCAGGTGATCCCAGTCCACGCGATGAACGTCCATCTGGCCTCGGCAGGTGTCATCGCCCGGGGTGAGGATCGTGAAGCGCACCCCCGTGCCCTCGCCGCGGCGGCTGTCCGCCTCCTCAATCCGCCGGCCGAGCTCGGCGCCGCTCGGCGGCCGCTCGAGCCCCAGGCGGATGAACAGCTCGGGATCCTCCTGATGGGCGATCAGGATCTCGGGAATGTCGCGTTCGGACTCGAAGCGCAATCTCACCCCGGCGCCCATCAGGGGCGCATCCAGGTTCGGGAAGGACGGCATGTCGGAGCCTGACCGTACTCTGACCGTTCGTCGCTGTCTCACCCCCGAGCATCACCGCAAGCCACAGGCCATGGACGAAATCAGCTACCGGATCCGGCGTTCAGAGCGCGCGCGGCGCGTCCGGGTGACGGTCGAGCCGAACCGGGGCGTCGAGGTCGTACTCCCGCGCCGGGCCTCAGAGCGGGCCGCGGCGGCCGCGGTCCGCGAGCTTCGCCCGTGGATCGAGCGCCGGATGCGCGAGGTTCAGCGCGCCCAGGCGACGGTGGCCGCCCGCGGCAACTCGGTGCCGTATCTGGGGCGCGTCCTCGAGCTCCGCCCCGAGCCCGGGCGCACCCGCGTGCACCGGCGCGGGGACGTCCTGGTCACGCCCGCGGGCGCCGAGCGCGACCCGGCGCTGGAGCGCTGGTACCGGCGGGCCGCTCAGGCGGAGATCGCCCCGCGGCTGGACTTCGCCTGCGCGCAGGCGGGGACGCGCTACGAGCGCCTGACCATCCGCGGGCAGCGGACGCGCTGGGCGAGCTGCTCGCGCACCGGGACGATGAGCTTCAACTGGCGGCTGCTGCTGGGTCCGGAACCGGTGCTGGACTACGTCGTCTGGCACGAGGTCTGCCACCTCGAGATCATGGATCACTCGCCCCGGTTCTGGTCGCTGCTGGCCAGCCGCTGTCCCGACTACAGGGCGCAGAGCGCCTGGCTGCGCCGCCACGGCGCCACTTTGATCCTGTAACCGCATGTGGCGATTGCCACGTACTTGAGCGGCCGACCGGCAGCCTGGACAAATGTCGGAGGTCAGGGCCACGATGCTCGTCCCCGGCCCGCGGCCCGCCGAAATCTGATGCGCAACACCGCCGTGTCCAGCCGTGTCCCCCTGCCTGGAGGCATCCATATGTCATCTGTCCGGTCGAAGCTCTGTGCTGCGCTGACGCTGGTCTGCGCGCTCAGCCTGATCGCCGCCGCGTCAGCCTCGGCGGTCTCGCTGAGGGTCAGCGGCAATGCGCTCGTCGATGCCTCCGGCAACCCCCTGCGGATCGCCGGCGTCAACCGCTCGGGGAGCGAATATGCGTGCGCGCAGGGCTGGGGGATGTTCGACGGACCCACCGACGACACGTCGATCTCGGCCATCACCACCTGGGGCGTCAACGCCGTGCGCGTGCCGCTCAACGAGGATTGCTGGCTGGGCATCAACGGCGTGAACCCCGCCTACGCCGGGAGCAACTACCGCACGGCGATCCACGACTACGTGAACCGGCTCCTCAGCCACGGCCTGGCGGTCATCCTGGACCTGCACTGGGGCGCGGCCGGGTCGCAGCTGGCCCTCGGTCAGGAGCAGGCGCCGGACGCCGACCACGCCACCGCCTTCTGGTCCTCCGTGGCCGGCGAGTACAAGGGCGTGGACGGCATCGCCTTCGACCTCTTCAACGAGCCCCACGACATCTCGTGGTCATGCTGGCTGAACGGGTGCACCACCTCCGGCGGCTGGGCCGCGACCGGGATGCAGCAGCTGATCGACGCCGTCCGCGGTGCCGGGGCCACGCAGCCGGTCATCGCCGAGGGACTGGGCTGGGGCGGCGACCTGTCCGGCTGGCTGGCCAACCGGCCGTCCGACTCCGCCGGGCAGCTGGCGGCCGGGTGGCACATCTACAACTTCTCCGGCTGCAACACCACCGACTGCTGGAACAGCACGGTCGCGCCGGTCGCCCAGCAGGTGCCGGTCCTGGCCACCGAGGTGGGCGAGAACGACTGCGCCGGCGGCTTTCTGAACACCCTGCTGCCGTGGGCCGACGCGCACAACATCGGCTATCTGGCCTGGGCCTGGAACACGGCCAGCTGCACGAACGGCCCCTCCCTGATCAGCGGCTACGACGGGACCCCCACGGGCTACGGCCGGGCCTACAGGCAGTATCTGGCCGGCCGCCCCCAGCCGCTGGACCCGAACGCCCGGCTCGACTTCGAGGACGGCTCCGCCGATGGCTTTGCGGTCAGCTGGGGCTCGACGCTGTCGGTGGCGCCCGAGTCCGGGAACGCCTTCTCCGGCTCGCACGGCCTGACCCTGAACGTGTCCGGCAACGGATATCCGGCAGCGGCGACCGGCACCGGCCTCGGCGGCCTGGGCGCGGGCAGCACGGTCACCTACCACGTGTGGGCGCCGAGCGGCGTGGGCGTCAGCGTCTCCCCGATGTTCTTCGACGCCCAGTGGAACGTCCAGGTCCTCGCGGCCACCAACCTGCAGCCCGGGTGGAACACGATCAGCTTCACGATCCCGCCCTCGGTGTCGGGTCTGAACCGGCTCGGCCTGCAGGTGAACGACTCGAGCGGCTGGACGGGCGGCCTGGTGCTCGATGATCTGAGCTGGAGTGCCGACCGCTTCGACTTCGAGACCGGGACCAGCCAGGGCTGGGGCGTCAGCTGGGGCTCCACCCTGACGGTGGGAAACGAAAGCGGGACCGCGTTCACCGGCACCCACGGCCTGGCCCTCGACATCTCCGGGACCGGCTGGCCGGCGGCCGGCGTCACCGGCGGCCTGGCCGGAATCGGGGCCGGCACCGTGGTCAGCTACCGGGTGTGGGCACCGGCCGGGGCCAGCGTCAGCGTCTCCCCGGTCGTGTTTGACGGGAGCTGGCGGACGACCGTGCTGGCCGCCCAGGCGCTGACGGCGGGCTGGAACCTGGTCAGGTTCACGGTCCCGGTGGGCACGAGCGGCGTGAACGAGATCGGGCTGCAGGTCAACGACTCAAACGGCTGGTCCGGGCGGCTCGTGCTGGACACGGTCGGCTGGTGAACCCAGCCGGCCGGGCTCAGCTCCCCGGGGCGCGATCGGCCGAGTCCGTCAGGGTGCGAGCCAGGGCGGCGTACGGCGTCTCACCCCGCTCGGGAGCGATGACCTTGCGGCGCACCCGGCCGCGATAGGCGGCCACCGAGCCGTCGCCGTGGACGTCGACGCCGACCCGGACCCTGGGCAGGAGCCGTTCGGGTCCGGCCAGCTCCAGCCGGGCCAGAACCTGCTCCTCGGGGGTGAAGCGCATGCGTTTGGCGGCCGGCCGGTCCGAGACGCCCCCGGCCAGCTCGCCAGCCCGGGCCTCGAGCCGAGCCAGCGCCGTGGGCAGGGCGGGGAACGTGGTGCGCTCCACGCGGGGGCCTGAGCGAACGGTCAGCGTCCAGCGCGCACTCACGCGCCGATCATCTCAGGCCGTGGCGCGGACCGCTCAGGCCGCGGCGGCCTGGCGCGCGTCGGGCAGCTCGATCTCGAGCTCGAGCACCGCGCCCCGATGGAGCACCCGCACCGGACCGGCGGCCAGGCGGTCCATGATCTTGCGGATGGCCAGGTTGTCGGCCAGCAGCGCGGCCCGGAAGCGGGTCACGCCGCGCTGTCGGGCGGCGCCGGCCAGGCGCCTCATCAGCTCGCCGGCCAGGCCCTGGCGATGGAACTCATCACCGACGACGATCGCGAACTCCGCCGTCTGCGGCTCGCCGGGAAGCCGGATGAAGCGGGCCACGGCCACGATCTCGCCCGACCCGGGGACGGTGGCGACGAGTGCGAAGTGATCCGCGCCGTCGATGTCGACCAGATAGCGCACGTCAGCGTCGCTGAGGCGCGGCTTGACGCTCAGGTAGCGGCGGTACTGCGACTCCTCGGAGAGACCCAGGTGGTAGGCCTGGAGCCGATCCCCGTCGTCGGGACGGATCGGCCGGATGTCGATGACCCGCTGATCATGGAGGACGTGGAGAGCCACGCCCACCACGATAGGGGGGAACATGCGTTCGCAGTGTGCCTGCGGTCACACCCACCGCGGCCCGCCGCAGCGGGGCCTGCCCCGGCCTAGCCGCGCTGTTCCAACGGCACGTACTCCAGCCCGCGCTCACCCGTGTAGATCTGCCGCGGGCGGGAGATCTTCTGCTCGGGGTCGTCGATCATCTCCAGCCACTGCGCGATCCAGCCGCTGGTGCGCCCGATCGCGAACAGCACCGGGAACATCTCGACCGGCATCCCCAGGGCCTCGTAGATCAGCCCGGAGTAGAAGTCGACGTTCGGATACAGCTTGCGCGAGACGAAGTAGTCGTCCTCGAGAGCGATCTTCTCCACCTCGGTGGCGATCTCGAGCAACGGGTTCTTGCCCGTGACCTCGAACACGTCGTCGACCGCCCGCTTGATGATCTTGGCGCGCGGGTCGAAGTTCTTGTAGACGCGGTGCCCGAAGCCCATCAGCTTCTCGTTGCCGTCCTTCACGCCCTGCATGAAGTCGGCGATGTTGTCCTTCCTCTCGATCCGCCGCAGCATCCGCAGCACGGCCTCATTGGCGCCCCCGTGCAGGGGCCCGTAGAGCGCCGCCACGCCGGCGGCGACGGCCGAGTAAGGGTCGACATGGGAGGAGCCGACGCTGCGCACGGCGCTCGTGGAGCAGTTCTGCTCGTGGTCGGCGTGGAGGATGAAGAGGACGTCGAGGGCGCGCTCGAGCCGGGGGTCGGGCTCGTACTTGAGCTCGGCCACCTTGTAGATCATCGACAGGAAATTGCCCGGGTAGCTGAGGTCGTTGTCCGGATAGACATAGGGCATCCCGCGGTTGTGGCGGTACGAGAACGCGGCCAGCGTGGGCATCTTGGCCAGCAGGCGGATGACCTGCAGGTGGCGGGCAGCCGCGTCCTTGATCGAGGCCGCCTCGGGGTAGAACGTCGACAGCGCGCCGGTGGCGGCCAGCAGCATCCCCATCGGATGGGCGTCGTAGCGGAAGCCCTGCATGAACTCCTTGATGTTCTCGTGCACGAACGTGTGGATCGTGATCTCCTGATCCCAGTCCTCGAGCTGCTTGCGGTCGGGCAGGTGGCCATTGACCAGCAGGTAGGCGACCTCGAGGTAGCTGGACTTCTCGGCCAGCTGCTCGATCGGGTACCCGCGGTACTCGAGCACGCCCTTCTCGCCGTCGATGAAGGTGATCGACGACCGGCAGGACGCGGTGGCCATGTAGGCCGGGTCATAGGTCATGAGGCCGAAGTCGTCCTCATGGGTCTTGATCTTGCGCAGCGCGGTGGCCCGGATCGTGTTGTCCTCGATCGGGATCTCGTACACCTTGCCCGTCCGGTTGTCGGTGACGGTGAGGCTCTCGCCAGAGGCGGCTACACCACCGCCGTCCGAAGTCTGCTGGGTGTCGGTCGTCATGGCACTCCTTGGCGCACAGTTTTCGGGCGGGCTCCACCGCCCGTCGCGACGAGCAGGCGATCCGCTCCTGACTCTATTACCCGGCGCCCGGGGGGCGTACGCCGGCCCCGCGGGCCGAGACCCGGGTGTTCTAGGGATCGGTGAGGATCCCGGCCGCCAGCGTGA